>JAPPII010000034.1 GCA_028820845.1 Candidatus Poribacteria bacterium | reverse complement strand
ACCCATAGGAACACCCATAACTATTGAATCAAACACTCTTTTGAGAAATATCAGTCAGAATTAAAAAGACATCTCAATAGAAGCGAAAACCCTTCACCTCCGCTAGCAAGGTTTCCCAACCTCGCCTGTGTACGATGTATCGTTAATTGTAAGTTTTACTATAAATGACTGTCGACATGTTCTTTGGGATTTACGATAATAGGGCTTACATAGCAAAAGATAAGGGGTTATATTATGGATTACAATTACTTTGAAGTGCTTGAACTCTCAATCGACGATATCCAGGGCAAAGATGATACAACGATAAAAAACCTCGTCAACGCTGCGCACACGAAGCAGTATGCTCTCACAATTGGGGCGTATGCGAATGTGCCGCGTTCAGATGGGTTAACGCAAGCACAGTGGCAGAAAGTTCTCAATGATGCCAAGGAGACGCTGCTGGACCCACGAAAACGCCGGAAACACATTGCAGCCCTCACGAAGGAACCGGAAGAGTTAGAGCAGTCTGTTTTGACCTTCCCTGGCGGCGAAGAAGCACGTAGCATCGCAGCTTTGGGGGCCTTAATAGAGCAGCACCCCACTCATGCCACTGATGCCCTTTATGACGGAACCTTGGAGCAAAACCTCCGGAGTGCTGACCAGAACCTGTTCGCTGATGCTGCCCAAACAATTGTAGGCCGATTTTCCGATGATCGCGACACAGGACTCATGACGATGCTTGCAGTGCTTCACGATGAAGTGAGAATGGAGAAGGGAAAAGGCGCGAACACGCCGCAACACCTCGCTCGCTTGATAGATAAGAATTGGGATCAGGCAAAAACGCTGCTGTATAACGGGTTTTTTGCGTTTTGGCTTGAGTACATCAAGCACCCGCAACTTGCAGATACCGCAAATGAACTCACAAATCGCTATACTGACCAACAAGACATCGGTTTAGAAGCCTTTGTTCAAGGACTTAACCCACGAATCGGAAACCCGGTGCCAGCGATAAGCCATCCCGAAATACACTTCAACGGCGTGGAGATGGGCAGCACCGAAACGTCCCCTTCCGAAACTAACAGGATCGCGAAAACCGCCGAGACGGGCACCGCAAGAACGATCCGTTCCGAAATTAAGAACGTCGGGCGCGGTTTTCTCCACGGCGATGTCCATCTGAAAAACGATATACCGGGACTGCAGCTTTCTGATACAAATATCCATGGCAAGGGCATGGTCAGCATTCATCTCGATGAAAACGTCTTAACATCCAACCAAGCCCATCAGACATTCCTTGTCATTGACACCAACGGTCGGAGTTTGGAGGTTCCGATCTATATTAATCATGGGCTTCAGCCATTGCTCCGCTGGGTGCTTATCAGTGGTGTCTTAATGGCGGCGATCGCTCTCTTTAGCCGTCTCATTGTAATTCCATCTCCCCTATATCTGGCATGGGCGGGCTCCTTGATCTTTGGAATAGGTATATACGCGCATTGGCTCCTCGTGGTTAGTAGATCGTTTAGTTGGCAACGATTTTTGCTGCCAATTCTGCTCATTAAAAATTTCTTTCAGGCACAAGACCACCGCAAGCTAGCAGAAACGCTAAATCCCATAGGTAATTCTGCTTGGAAAGCTATCAAGTGGCTGGCACACTACTATGCCAAGTTTGCTAAATTCTGCTTTGAGATACTCCGCAATCTTACCCCTAAGACGGTCAATGTCGACTACTATGACCAGGACGGACGATATACAGGCAGTGGTACCGAGCTGCAGGGTCTATGGCGCTTTGTTATTGTTGCTGTTATTGTGCTGGGTTTGCTGGGCTCTATCGTATATTTTATTGGGTCAGTTGCTGTTGGTATTTTGTCCTTGATTTTTATTGTGGTGGCTTTCCCATTTGTCGCTTTAGCATTCATTGGAACAGCCATTTTTAACGGGCTGGATTTCCTATTTGATCTTGGATTCAATATCCCGCTTGTTGCCGGTTGGGCGTTCTGGGGACTGGTGATGGGTCTGGTAATTCAAGGTTACCGAACCATGAAAATTTACGATCAAAAACGGATGAAGATCTGGGTAGCCGTGGCCCCCGTCCTTTTATTATGTGTTATCGGCACAATTAGATATGTCAGTGCCCTAATACCTCCGAGTATTGACAAAACGACACCTGCAGCTGCACAAAGCGCATCCGGATTAGAAACGGAAACCATCACACGCGAGGAGCCCGATCCTGTTTCCACAGAACAGAGCACAACGGAATCGGATGCGGGTCCTATGCTAGCCGAGGAACCTGTCTCTACAGCTGGACAGGAGGAGCCTGCACCGCTGCCGTCAACTACGCCGAGCGAATTCCAGACTGTCGCCCCAAAGCAGGAGACAACAGCAATACCAACTCTGGATCCCGAACCTACAACCCCTATAGCCCCCTCGGAGCCTGCTCCCATAAAACAGACCGCGATGGAACCCGAGAAAAAATTCATTCCATCCCAGGAACCTGTCCCTATTACCAAACAAGACGAGACTGTTCCCCCGCCACCAACCACGCCAAGCAAACCAACACTCGCTATACCAAAGCAGGACACACTGATAACACCCACCCCATCCCCGAAACCCATAACCCCTTCAGTGCCTTCGGATATGATCTTAATCCCCGCGGGCGAGTTTCAGATGGGCAGTAACGACAACACCGACGAAAAACCAGTGCATACTGTCTACATAGACGCATTCTATATAGACAAGCACGAGGTGACGAACGCACAATACAAAGCGTTTGTTGATGCGAATTCACAATGGAGGAAAGACCAAATACCATCTCCATATCACAATGGGAGCTACTTAAAGCACTGGAATAGAAACAACTATCCTAAGGGAAAAGGAGACCATCCGGTAACTTACGTGAGTTGGTATGGGGCAATGGCTTACGCAAAATGGACAGGTAAGCGTTTACCCACCGAAGCGGAATGGGAAAAAGCGGCGCGTGGTGGTAAGTCCGGTCTGCAGTATCCATGGGGGAACACGATTTCAAATGGACAGGCTAACTACGGTAACCACGTTGGAGACACCACGGTTGTTGGTAGGTATCCAGCAAATGGATATGGTTTATATGACCTGACAGGGAACGTGCTGGAGTGGTGCCTTGATGCGTATTATGGCGATTTCTATTTTTCTTCCCCGCATCGTAACCCATTGGCGGGCGTGAATACAATAGAGAACGCGAATTTAGTTATATCTGACTTTACGAATGTTACGACTTCCCGCGTGGTGCGTGGTGGTGCCTGGTACCATACTGAGGTTCAAAACGTCCGGGTTGCCTATCGCAATAGGGTTGCACCAACACTTACGGGTGTTGGCCTCGGCTTTCGGTGTGTGCAGGCAGTTTCACCTGCAAAGGAAAATTAGATTTTATCGTAGGCGATCTTCGCTGTGAAGTCCGCCTCGATTCTGGCCGCTGAAAGGATTTGCCTTGATTGGGATATTTTTGATTGGCATTTCTCTATGAAATGATGTAAAATAATTGCGTAAACCGAAATTTGAAAGAAGACGTTAAGTCTATTGAGAACAATTTTCTAACTACTACGAATCGACATAATGAGAGTAGATCACAATGCCTGAACCCAATCAACCTGAAGACTACGGACAACGCCTACGCCATTCAACCGCGCACATCATGGCGTATGCCGTCCAACAATTATTCCCAGATGGCGAACGTACCGTCAAACTCGCAATCGGACCCCCGATTGAGAACGAGTTCTATTACGATATGGAGGTGCCACGTCCCATTACACCCGACGATTTCCCGGAGATCGAAAAGCACATGAAGGCGATGATTAAAGCCAATGTGCCTTTCCAACAGGAGACGTGGACCTACGATGAGGCTCGCGAATGGTTTGGCGAACGAAACCAAAAATTCAAACTCGAATTAATCGACGGGATCTCCGATCAGGAGGTCAACGCCAGTGATGAAGGGGTCGCTGACGAAGGTGTTTCTATCTATCACAACGGTGATTTCACTGACCTCTGTAAAGGACCGCACGTCGAAAAAACAGGCGAGTGCCGATATTTCAAACTGCTCCGCGTTTCTGGAGCCTATTGGCGTGGTGATGGCAATCGCGAGCAGTTACAACGCATTTATGGTACCGCATGGGAGACCAAAGCCGACCTTCAGGCATACTTAACACAACGCGAAGAAGCCGCCAAGCGCGACCATCGCAGACTCGGACGCGAATTAGAACTCTTTCAGATGCACCCTGAATCCCCCGGTAGTCCTTTTTGGCTTCCCAAAGGGGCATTCGTCTATAATCATTTGTCTGAAAAGGTGCGAAAACTTTATCTCAGTGAAGGGTATCAAGAGGTACGGACACCACTTATCTATGACAGCAGTCTTTGGGAGACCTCCGGGCATTGGGAACACTTCAGGGATGACATGTTCCTCATCGAAAGCGAGGACGGGAGATCGGTGAGTGCACTTAAACCGATGAACTGCCCGGCGCACATGCTTATCTATAAAAGTGCGCGCCACAGTTATCGGGACCTGCCCTACCGTCTACACGACCAAGGCGTGTTACATCGCAATGAAGCCACTGGCACGTTAACCGGTTTGTCGCGCGTCCGTCAGATGTGTCAAGACGATGCGCACAACTTCGTTACAGAAGACCAGATTGCCGATGAGTATGAACGCATTCTTGGACTTTTTGACCGTATCTACGGTACGTTTGATTTGCCGTTCCGTTGTGATTTTAGCACACGCAATCCTGACAAGTTTATGGGCGATATTGAAGTCTGGAATCGTGCGGAAAGCATGCTTGAGAGTGTGTTGAAAAACAATCAGGTTGAGTATAGTATCGATCCCGGCGAGGCTGCGTTCTACGGACCCAAACTTGACTTTCAGGTGCGCGATTCACTCAACCGAGATGTACAATGTGCTACCGTCCAGCTCGATTTCCAACTCCCTGAACGGTTTGAACTCATCTATGTCGCACCCGATGGCTCGGAAAAACGACCTGTCGTTATCCATCGTGCGATCTGTGGGAGTTTTGAACGTTTCATCGCCATGCTCATTGAGCATTATGCCGGTGCTTTTCCGACGTGGCTCTCTCCTGTCCAGTGTGTTGTCATGACGATCAGTCAACGCTTCGTTGATTACGCCACAGAAGTCCACCGGTTGCTATCGCAAAAGGGGTGTCGCGTTGAATTGGATAACAGCGACGATAAGATTGGGGCAAAAATTCGACTTGCCCGTTTACAACGTGTCCCCTATATGCTAATTATCGGTGGACGTGAACAGGAAAACCGCACCGTCAGTGTCCGAAGTCGAGATGAAGGCGACATCGGCGCAATGACACTTGATACCTTCGTTGAAAAAATTGTTCAAGAAGCCGACTTAGATTTCTGATGACAAAAATTGACCCTTATAGCAAGGAGTATATCTGATGTGTAAAATTTTGACGGTGCCCAAGTTTGTCTCATATAAATTGGCAATTTACACCGTCTTCATGAGTATAATCATTTTTAGCGGTTGCAGTGGTTCTAAACAGGTTACCCGTGTTGATGCCGACACGACAATCGATCTCTCTGGACGTTGGAACGATACAGATTCGCGTATGGTCGCCGACGAGATTATTGGGGATTGTCTGAGCCACCCTTGGATTAACGATCACGGTATAAATACAGGCGGAAAACCCGTCGTCATTGTTGGCGGGATCCGTAATAAGAGTATGGAACATATCCCTGTCGCAACATTTGTAACTGATATTGAGCGCGCTTTTATCAATTCCGGGAAAGTCCGCACTGTATCCAGTTCGAGTGAACGCGGCGAAATTCGCGAGGAACGGGCTGACCAAGGAGAATTCGCTGCGCTTGAGACCGTCAAACGGATGGGACGCGAACTCGGCGCAGATTACATGATGACTGGCGAAATTAACACCATCGAAGACCGCGAAGGGGGAGATCAGGTCATCTTCTATCAGACCGATCTTACCTTGACGAACATTGAAACAAACGAAAAGATCTGGATCGGGAACAAAAAGATTAAGAAATTTATCGGACGCGACAAGTTTAAACTGTAGGATGTCCGTAATGTCTCTGTTTGAGCGGGTCCCCGTGCCTGCTCACTGCTATTTGACTGTAGAATGTCCGTAACGCCCCTGTTTGAGCGGGTCCCCGTGCCTGCTCACTGCTACTTGTTTGAAGATTACAAAATATATGATTAAAGCTTTCCCGTTTCTGCTTATTATCTCTCTACTGATAGGGTGTGGTGGTTATAAGTTTTCAGAAGCTATAGCACCTTTGGAGACAGGACAGCCAGAAGCTGCCTATACCTATCTTCAGAAACACGCACCGAAAAATTCTGATATTCCTTTTCTGTTTGAGCTTGGACTTGTTGCGCATTATGCCGACCATTTCCCTGAAAGCAGCGCAGCGTTGGATCAAGCCGGAGATATCGCAGAGGATCGCTATACCAAGAGTGTTTCAAAAGAAGTAACCTCATTAGTTACTTCCGACAAATTGCGTCCGTATGCTGGAACCCGATATGAACGGCTTTTAAGCCACTACTATCGCGCACTCAACTATGTCTATCAAGGTCAGTTAGACGGTGCCTTGGTAGAATGCCGCCGCGCTACGGCGCTCATCGACTACTTCAAGAGCGATGATAAGTATGATTTCTTGGGTGCCGGGTTTCTTGCGAATCTTTCGGGCATGGTTTTTGAAGCCGCAGGCGAATGGAATGATGCCTACATCTCTTACAGGCAAGCCGCAGAATACTATCAGAACGCCGCTGAGAAAACCGGTGTAGAGATGCCAGACAACATCGGAAATTCACTCGTGCGATTGGCACGCAAACTCGGATTTACCGATGAAGTTGAACGTTACCGAAATCAATACGGGGAACCGCCACCGCGTCCTGAAAATACCGGTGAGTTGATTCTCTTTTATGAGACTGGCTACGTTCCTCCCAAAACTGAAGAGGCTTTAACCTTTCCGATCCTGAAAGTGGACGATGTGGAGGACGAAAAGTTTGTTCCGACACTTGTAGGACGCGAAGGGAGGGTCTATAAGGATGTCGAATTGGAATATCTTCTACGCGTTGCGATACCCGCAATTCGCTCCAATCGTCCGTCCTTCTCAGGAATTGAGGTGACAGTAGGGCAAAATCAAAAGAGAGGCGTGCTTGTAGCAGACGTAGAAACCATTGCTGTAGAGACCTTTAATGCGGAGCGTCCCATCATTCTCTTGCGAACCTTAGTCCGATCTGTAGCGAAATATTTGGCCTATCGAAAGGCAAACAAGGAAAATGAAGTATTAGGGCTGCTTGTGAACCTTGCAGGGGCTGCGACGGAGCAGGCGGACACCCGCTCGTGGAAAACGCTACCAAATCAAATTTTTGTCGTGCGGATGTCGCTTCCGGCAGGGACGCATACGCTCAACCTTTCTTTTTTAAATGCGAACAGACGGGTCAGTCGACGAGAATCCGTGCCAGATGTTAAAATTAATCCGAATCGGATCACCTTTCTGAACTACCGAACTTATGAATGATAGGACTTACCCAATTCTCTGGTAGGTGCGGTTTCCCAACCGCACTGAGCGTGTGATAAATAATGGAATTCCGTAATTTTGCGTAAGTCCTGAATGATCTGTTCCAGATCGCAATATAGACAAAAAACATGCAACGCATCTACTTAGACTACAACGCAACAACGCCGCTTCGTCCCGAAGTCCGGGATGCCATGATGCCCTATCTCACCGAGGCATTCGGTAACGGCTCCAGTATACACGCTTACGGACGCGAAGCGAGAACTGCCATTGACACCGCACGCGAACAGGTCGCCGAACTCATCGGTGCCAAGAGTCCGAGTGAGATTGTCTTCACAGGCAGCGGCACCGAGTCGGATAACCATGCCATCAAAGGCTTAACCGAATTGCAAAAGAGTCGTGGTAAAGGTAACCACATCATCACCTCGTCTGTAGAACACCACGCCGTTTTGCATACTTGTCAGTACTTGGAGCAACGCGGTTTCGAGGTAACCTACCTTCCCGTGGATAGGTACGGACGGATAAGTGTTGAACAACTCCGCGAGGCGATCCGCGACACCACAATCCTCATCTCCATCATGCACGTCAACAACGAGAACGGCACCATCCAACCGCTTGAAGAGATATGCGAAGTTGCACAGGAACACGATATTCCATTCCACACGGATGCAGTGCAATCTGTCGGCAAATTGGATATGAACGTTCAAGAACTCGGTGTCAATCTCCTTGCGTTTTCTGGACATAAGATTTACGCCCCGAAGGGGATCGGTGTTCTCTATATCCGCCGCGGTACCCGACTCGCCAACCTCGTCCATGGCGGTTCACATGAACGCAATCGACGTGCTGGATCCGAGAACGTCCCCGCTATCGTCGGGCTTGGGGCTGCCGCCGACTTTGCCAAACAGGAGCAGGCTTCTTATGCCAAACACCTAAGTCGATTAACACATCGTTTGCGTGAAGGCTTAGATGCCCACATTAATCGGCTCCATTACAACGGACACCCTGACTACTGCGCTCCCGGCACGCTTAACGTTTCATTTGAATCTGTCGAAGGGGAAAGTCTTATCTTACGCTTGGACATGGAAGGTATCTGTGTCTCGACGGGTTCTGCGTGTACCTCTGGTTCTATGGAACCCTCGCATGTCCTTGCCGCACTCGGCTTACCACCGAGATTAGCACAAGGTACCGTCCGTTTTTCGCTCGGCAGAGACACAACCGAAGCCGAAATTGATGCCGTTATTGCCAAGTTACCGAAGGTCATCCAACAGATGCGGACGTTGTATAGGGGATAAACTATTGGTTTGTAGGAGTTTGAAGGGATAGATATGAAAAAAGAAAAAAAGAAAATTAAAAAAAGTAGTATTGACGCTTTCAATGACTCAGCAGACTCTAATTCAGATGAAGCGTTCATAAAAACTCGTTTTGCTGTGATAATACGGGACGTTATGATTGAACGTGGGCTTGAAGGAGGCAAGGCAGCTGAGACTTTGGATATTAATAAGTCTGAAGCGGATGCGCTGCTAAAAGGCAAATTTTCTGATTTTTCGCTTGGTTGTTTACTTTCACTCCTTGATAGGTTGGATATTTACGTTGAGTTTGTTGTCCATGAGATACCACCTGGCGAGCCTCCTAAAGGACTTCGTATCTCTACATCCTTTTAACAAATAGGACTTACGCATTTTCTCTTAAAGTCCCCCTGATAAGGGGGATTTAGGGGGTTAAAAACAGTAAATTCTCGCCTTATCTGCTAAATTTGCGTAAATCCTGAACAAATTTTAAAAAGCTAAAAAATTGGTAAATTCCCCCAGGTATGGTAAAATCTTTTTATGCAAATGGAGCGAATGAGATCCGTTTCTTGGGTTGGGGACGCTAAGGAACGGTTGTTAGAGTTTCCCAACGATGTACAGAGCAAAGTAGGATACCTCCTCCAACTGGTGCAAGAAGGTAAAACTTCTAACAAAATTAAACGTTTGCGTGGTTTTCCGGGTGTGTATGAAATCGTGAGCACTTACGCCCGGAATACCTATCGTGCCGTTTATGCTGTAAACCTTAATAATCGAATTTATGTCCTACACTGTTTTCAAAAGAAATCTACATTCGGCATAAAGACCCCGAAAAAAGAAATTGATTTGATCCGTAGGCGTTTAAGTATGGCGAAAGAACTCGCACGAAGGGAGGATGAAAGATGAATAAAGAAAAAATTAAATATGAAGTCGGCAGCGGCAACGTTTTCAAAGATTTAGGACTGCCCGAACCAGAGGAGAGACTCGCAAAAGCTCGCTTGGTCTTCATAATTGATGACCTCATAACCGAGCGTTGCCTCAGGCGAGGCAAGGCTGCTAAAATTTTGGGCATCAGTAAGTCTGAACTTTCAGATCTTTTGGATGGGTTATTCGATGACTTTTCTGTTGATTACTTACTTTTGCTCCTGAGAAGGTTGGATCACGATGTTGAGGTTGTTCTTCACCGAAAATCCGCTGACGCGTCTACCATAAGTATCTCTGTTTCGACGGCTGCCTAACCAATCTTAACAATTGCGCTTACAACCGCCTCTCGCCGTTGGAGGAGTTTCCAGTTTTTCTCGGTTTCGATAACTACAGGTTTTCGTCTGACTGCCCGTGTTATTCAACTTGTGAGACTTTCCATTTCTCTTTTACCGATAACCGAAAACAAAGTGCCTACTACTATCCGCTTTTTCTATTGACAAAAAAAGCATATCGCATAAAATAAGGGCATAGTTTTTGAGAGTCTTCCATACTCCCAACTCACTTTATAAAGATAAAGGACCCAAACATATGGAAAAGACACATCTACTTCATGCCCCACATCTCCACGCAATTTCGCGCAACATATTCGTCGCTGCCGGTGTTACACGACACATCGCAGAGGATGTCTCTGAAATCCTCCTCAACGCCAATCTCGCTGGACACGATTCCCACGGCGTACTCCGCATTCCCGCCTATTTGCGCGGTATTGATGGCGGATCCTTAAAACCGACAGCCGAACCCAAACTCCTTGCAGAGACCGCGAATACCCTGAGCGTCGATGGGCAAGGCAGTTTCGGACATTACACCTCACGTTGGTCTATCAAGAGAGCCATTGAGAAGGCAAAAACGGCTACCTCTTGCTCTGTCAGTATCCGCAATACCGGGCATATCGGACGTCTCGGCGAATATGCTGAAGAAGCAGCAAGAGCCGGATGTATTTCACTTATCACCGTCGGTGGTGGCGGTAGAGGCAGAGGCCCAACGGTGCCTTTTGGTGGCGCGGAAGGTGCTTTCGGAACAAACCCGATTGCTATCGGTATACCCACCGGAGATGACAGTCCGTTTATCGTTGATTACGCCACGAGTATGGTCGCCGAAGGAAAAATTCAGGTCGCCCGAAGCAAAGGCATCGACTTGCCGGAAGGGTGTATCCTTGACAAAGACGGAAATCCGAGCGTCAAACCCGCTGACTTTTACGATGGTGGCTCGCTTCTCGCATTCGGAAAACACAAAGGCTACGCACTCGCTATGTTTACATGCCTCCTTGGTGGATTGGCAGGAACATTCGATGTGGAGCAAGGTTCAATGAACGGCATTTTCATGCAAGCCGTTGATGTCAACGCCTTCACACCCATTGATGAATACCAGAAAGGTGTACGTGCCTTCTTAGATGGCATTAAATCCACACCACCCGCCCCCGGCTTTGACGAGGTATTAGTTCCAGGTGATTTTGAATACCGGTACCGAACCCAAAGGTTAGTCGATGGTATTGAAATACCGGATACCATTTACAGTCAACTCCAAGAGTGTGCAGACAAACTCGACATTTCTATCGGCGAAGGGATAACTGAGGCGGAAGATAGGGCTCGCTATGAGTAGCTTTGCAGGAGGCAATTCATCATGAAAAGATTTATGTTTGAAGCCGCAGTGCTTCAAGCGTTCACAAGAAACCTGTTTGTCGCAGCGGACACCCCACGGCGTATCGCTAATGATGTCGCCGAAATTTTGATAAAAGCCAATCTTGCTGGGCATGATTCACACGGTGTGCTGCGTATCCCGTCCTACCTCGATGCGATTGAAAGCGGAGGTATCCGTCCAGCTGCTGAACCAGAAGTCATCCGAGAAACCGACAACACACTTCATATTGATAGCAGACGCGGTTTTGGGCATTATGCAGCACGTTATGCAATCCGTCGTGCCATCGAGAAGGCGAAAAGCACACGTACCTGCTTCGCGACGCTTACGCATACCAACCATATCGGCAGAGTCGGTGAATACGCACAAGAAGCCGCTGAATCGGGTTGTATCGGAATGATCTCGGTCGGTGGTGGCTCAAAAGGCGGCGGACGTATCCTTCCGTTCGGTGGTGCAGTCGGCGCACTCGGCACAAACCCTATCGCTATCGGCGTACCGACAGGTGATGATAGACCTTTCCTCATTGATTTCGCAACCAGTATGATTGCAAACGGCAAAACCTACGTCGCTGACAGCGAAAATCGAGATTTGCCTGAAGGATGTGTTGTTGACAAGCACGGCAATCCCACCGTCAAAACATCAGAATACCGCGATGGTGGACACCTGCTTGCTTTCGGTAGACACAAAGGCTATGCGCTCTCCCTCTTCGTCTGTCTCCTTGGTGGATTAGCAGGAACGTTTAACGTTGACGCTGGACAGATAGGTGGTCTCTATATGCAGGTGATTGATGTTAACGCCTTCATGCCACTTGAAGAGTACCAAAAGGGGGTCCGTGCCTTTTTAGACAGTATCAAATCAGTTCCACCCGCTCCGGGTTTTGACGAGGTATTAGTCCCTGGTGATTTTGAGGTCAACACCCGCACACGTCGCCTCGAAAACGGGATTGATGTGCCCGATACCATCTATCAGCAACTCCGCGACTGTGCCGAAGAGTGGGGTGTCCCTATGCCTGAAGCCCAGTGATAGAGAATCGAATGCTCCTAAACAGTCCGAGATTGACCTTGACATTACCCATGTAAAGGTGTTATACTTAACGATGTATTTGACGTTAATAAACATCAACTCCATTTTGAAAGGATATAGGGTGTTGTAGGGTACAACTTACAAACCCATATTGATAAGGTAATGAATCTCGGACTCACAGATAAAATAGCAGTCGTAGGCGCGTCAAGCAAAGGACTTGGACGCGCGATCGCACTCGGCTTGGCACAGGAAGGCGCGAAGGTCACGATCTGTGCAAGAAATACAGATGAACTGGAAACAACAGCGGACGACATTCGTAGCCAGACAGGTTCTGAAGTGTTGGCAATTCCGACGGATGTTAGTCAACCGGAGCAGGTTGAAACCCTCATTAACACGGCGATTCAGCACTTCGGTGGTATTGATATTTTAGTCAACAACGCAGGCGGTCCCAGAGCGGGACGGTTTGACGACCTCAGTGCACAGGATTACCAAGACGCTGTTAATCTAAACCTAATGAGCACAATCAACCTCTGTCGCGCTGTCGTCCCGACAATGCAGGCACGCGGCGGCGGACGGATTATCAATCTCACCTCCGTTTCCGTCAAGCAACCTGTGGATAACCTTATGTTGTCGAACATGGCACGCACAGGGGTCATCGGCTTTGCGAAGACGCTCGCAACAGAGTTAGCACCAGACAATATCCTCGTCAACAATGTCTGTCCGGGTATTATCTTCACCGATCGTATCCAGCAGCTTGCGACTGTCCGGGCAGAAGAAGCCGGAATCACATTTGATGAGGCACTCGAAAGGATGACAGCGGACATCCCACTCGGTAGAATTGGAGACCCTGCGGAATTCGCAGCGTTGGTTGTTTTTCTCGCATCTGAACGCGCAAGTTACATAACGGGGACAACGATTCAGGTAGATGGCGGCATGGTGAAGTCTCTGCTCTAACGTGCTTTGACGGAGGCATGATAAACGATGTTAGTGTCTGTAATCATTCCTGCGTATAACGAAGAGCAAACAATTGGGCAGGTCTTGGAGGCACTACGCGCACTACCCCTGGAAAAACAGATTATCGTCGTCAACGATGGTTCCACCGATGGCACATACGACGCACTCGAACGGTTCCGTGAGGTTCATCAGTTAACCGTCGTACACTGCGAAGAGAACGGCGGTAAAGGATGCGCTATCCGTAACGGGCTTCCCCATGTCCAAGGTGAAGCCGTGGTTATTCAGGATGCAGACATGGAGTTATCCCCGTCGGATCTCTCTGAACTCTTGAAACCACTGGAGCAGGAGGACGTTCAAGTCGTTTATGGGTCGAGGTTTCTCAACGGACGCGGGAACGCCAGTCTTCATAATTTTATCGCTAACCGTGTGCTTGCGACTTATACAAATCTTCTTTACGGATGTCGGATTACCGATGAATCCACCGGTTATAAAGCCTTTTCAGCGGAGTTGATAACACGTTTGAATTTAACATGTGAGGGCTTTGAATTCTGTCCAGAGGTTACAGCGAAAATTTTGCGCGCAGGCTATGGCATCCACGAGGTACCGGTCTCCTATTTCCCGCGAACGAAAAAGGAAGGCAAAAAACTCCGATTCTGGTCAGACGGCATCTTTGCTGCCTGGACCCTCTTAAAATACCGATTTATTTCAAAAACCGAACTTTTCAAAAATACTGCGCACGATGAATTGCGTTAATCAATACTTGGGGGTTAAATTCGTTAATTATGCTTAAAAAGATGGTTTATGCCGCGCTGATCCTCTTATTCGTCGGTACGATCTCTACGGTTGTGTTTGGACACAGCGATCTCCCCACGCTTTTGGAGGATGTCAATAAAGATAGTGTCGTGAACGTCCAAGACCTGGTGCTCGTCGCGACTGCTTTCGGACAACCCAGAGATCGCAATGCGGAACACGACCCTGATGTCAATCGCGATGGAATCGTTAATATCTTAGATCTTGTTCGGGTCAGTAACAGTTTTGGACAGACTGCACCGGATGAAAATTCAGCATATCACAATATCCAAGAGTATATCTTTGATAAAAGTTGTGCAAGCGGTGCATGTCATGCAGTACCTGCCAACGCTGGTAATTTAAATCTGACCTATGGTCTCTCTTATGAAGATTTGGTTGTCGGGGTGCCACAAAATCCTGCTGCGGCTGGCATGAAACTCGTGGATCCCAGCAATCCAGAGAACAGTTTCCTTTTGACGAAACTGATGGGCCCCACAGCACCAGAACAAGGAACACGGATGCCCTTTGGGGGTGGCGTGCTCCACGATGGAAAAATAGAAGCAATTCGTGCTTGGATTGCGGCTGGTGCACCACAGACTGGTAGAGTAGCAGGGATGGGGGACCTTGCAGTTTTACGCGACCCTGAAGAAATCTTTGAAGCACCAGCGCCACCTCCACCCGGTGAAGGGTATCAACTTCATTTGCCTCCCTTCAAAATCGAACCCGGCACTGAACGCGAAGTATTTTATACAACGCAAATCAAAGATGAAAATGGAAATCCAGTACAGGGTGACATCTTCATAAATAAGTATGAGATTTTCTATCCTGTCGGCAGCCATCACTTTATCTTATATCGGATGACCGATGCTGCAATCTCAGAAGGAATCCTTGAAGCAGGCTTAGATCCCGGAATCGGTGTTGATCCGGCAGATACTTTCCGAGAGTTAGACCCAGCTGACCCACAGGCACTTGGAAACCTTGGAACGCATCGTTTCTTCGTTGCCGGCACACAAAACGAAGATTTCTCGTTTGCCTTTCCAGAGGGCGTTGCACTCCGTCTTGCAGGTGATACCCTCTTTGACCTGAATTCTCACTTCATTAATTTATTAGGGACCGAAACCCTAATTGGTGAGGTCTACATCAATATTTACACACTTCCACCTGAAGATGTCACGCATGAGGCAATTGAGATTTTCGTCTCCAATACAGAGATTAACGTCCCCCCCGGGCTAACACGGGTTACCAAAATGGATTGGCATATTGCAGATGAAATGGAACTAAAAGGCATAGATCCTGGGACGACATTGAACGTCATGATGCTTACATCTCACATGCACAGACACGGCGAATTGTTTGAAATCTTTCAACAGTCAACTGGTGATTTGTTGCACCGAAGTGTTGCTTATGATGACGCACCGATAACCTTTTATACACAGCCCCTGGTACTCGATGCAACCGATGGGCTCAGCTTTCAGTGTACGCACAACAATTATGATCGGGACGTACCTATTGAATTCGGTTTTACATCCGAAGACGAGATGTGCATTATTGTCGGCTATTATTATGTGCCAACTAATACCATTTCTGATTGAAATTGTAGCATAAACTTTAGTTTGTGCAGGCTTGTAGCATTATGCTTTAACCTTTGCATTAAAGGGCAGTTAATGCGATATAAACTTTTAGAAGTGGTATAACACTATTGTGAACAATAAGTAAATAAAGCATGCCAAGCACACAATCAATCGTATTAACCAACACATTTGGAGGTTGAATTGTTAATTATGGTAAGAAAAATAGTCTATCTCACACTCATCACCTTGCTGATGGGCAGCTTCTCTTTTTTGGCACTCGGACACAGTGATCTCCCGACGCTGTTAGAGGATGTCAATAAAGACGGGGTGGTAAACATCCAAGACTTAGTACTTGTTGCTGCTGCCTTTGGACAACTCAGAGACCGCAATGCAACGCAGGACCCTGATGTCAATCGCGACGGGATTGTTAATGTGCTTGATCTCGTTCGGGTCAGTAACAGTTTTGGACAAACCGTGCCGAATGAAAATTCAGCATATCACGATATTCAGGAATATGTCTTTGATAGGAGTTGTGCGAACAGTGTTTGTCATGCGGCGCCCGCGAATGCGGGTAGTTTGAATCTCACCTATGAGCTCTCCTATGAAGATTTGGTTGGACAGGTTCCGCAGAACCCAGCCGCCGCGGCTGCGGGTATGAAACTCGTAGATCCGGGCAACCCAGAAAATAGTTTCCTTTTGGCGAAGCTAATGGGCCCCGCCGCACCAGAACTGGGTGCACGGATGCCGTTTGGCGGCGGCGTACTCCATACTGGGAAAATAGAGGCAGTCCGCACATGGATTGCGGCGGGCGCACCGCAGACCGGTAAAATCGCAGGTATTGGGGACCTTGGTGTCTTACGTGATCCCGATGAAGTGTTTGAACCGCCCGCGCCACCAGCCCCTGGTGAAGGCTATCAACTCCGTCTGCCACCCTTCAAGATTGAACCCGGTACGGAACGCGAAATCTACTACGCTACCCAAATCACTGATGAAAATGGGAATCCGATAGAGGGCGACATCTTTATCAATAGGGTTGAAATCTTCTATCCTTCTGGTAGTCATCATTTCATCCTATATCGATTTACCGAGGAAGGTTTGGCAAACGGTGTACCAGAGAGAGGTATTACACCCGGAATCGCAGTCGATCCAGCGACGGATAGATTCCGTGAACTCGACCCAGACGATCCACAGGTACTTGGCAATTTCGGTGTTGATAGACTTTTCGTCGTCGGCACGCAGACGGATGATACGCTCTTTGAGTTTCCTGAAGGTGTAGGGTTGCGAATGCCTGGAGACACTATGTATGACCTCAATTCCCACTACATCAATTTGCTGGGGGACGAAACATTGATTGGCGAAACTTACGTCAATATCTACACGATCCCCGAAGAAGAGGTCCAGTACGAGGCGATTGAAATCTTCGTCTCTAACCGGTCGATTAACGTGCCTCCCGGCACAACGCGCGTTTCCAAAATGACGTGGTATGTTGAAGATGAACTCGAACGCCGAGGGCACAATCCCGAAACGGAATTAAGTGTTTTCTTACTGACATCGCACATGCACAGACACGGTGAGTTGTTTGAAATCAATCAGAGATCAACCGGGGATTTATTGCACCGAAGCATCGCTTACGACAATGCTCCCATTAATCTCTTTGATCCTGTTCTCCGCTTAGGATCAGACGATGGACTCAGTTTCCAGTGTACCCACAACAACTACGACACGAATGAACCCCTCATATTCGGACTCACATCTGAAGATGAGATGTGCATTATCTACGGTTATTATTATATCCCGACTGAAAGTGCGGGAGCTATAATCAAATAGAACCTGTCTCATGAATATCGGGAAGCGCGCTTCACAGGCGCGCTTTTCTCTTAGATGGCTATAACCTCAAGAAAAAATAACTTCATAGATGCCCTCACAGGTCAGATTTTGGTGTGTGATGGTGCTATCGGAACCGAACTCCGCAAACAGGTACCAGCACATCTACAATGTGTTGATGCCTGCAACATCTCTACAGAACACGCCGAGAAAGTCTCAATGATTCATCGCGCCTATGCGAATGCCGGTGCCGATATTATTCAGACCAATACCTATCAGGCAAACAGTGAAGCGTTAGCTGTTCACGGCTTGGCTGAGCAGGCTGGAGAAATTAACAGAAACGGTGTGAGACTCGCACGTGCTGCTGTGCCAGAGACCTGCTATGTAGCCGGTTCCGTTGGACCGATCTCTTTCCAAACCTTAGATACTACACTGCCCTCAACGAAGGCAATCCGACGCATCTTTAAACAGCAAATGGATGCGCTTGTTGATGAGGGGGTGGATCTTCTCGTTCTTGAGACTTTCGTTTCTCCCAAACAAGCAGAAATCGCTGCGAAGCAAGCACTCACTTACGATGTTCCTGTCGTCGTTGAGATTAGTGGCGTTTCGGGCGGCACAGTAGGTGCCGGGGTGGATGTCCGTGTCTTTGCACAAGAGCTCGAACAACTCGGTGCACACGCAGTTGGTGTCAATTGCCGAGGTCCACACGATCTCGTTGAGGCGATGGAGCTCCTCGCACCTGTCATCAAGGTTCCTATTGCTGTACAACCCAACGCTGGTAATCCGAGGGTAGAACAAGGCGAGGTTGCGCTCTCTTATACAGTTGAGGCAGAAGTTTTCAGCGATTACGTCGGAAAATTGATTGAACTTGGCGCGAACATGATTGGGGGTTGCTGCGGCACGACCCCGGCTTATGTGGCGAAAATCCGTCAGGCTGTTACAGGGCGTAAGCCTGTCCAACGGAAACAACGGATCTTCGTCCTTCCAAAGATTCGGTCAACCTCGAAAGTCCTGACTGATAATCCTGTGCAACAAGTATTTGAAACGCGAGAGCAAATCATAAGTGTTGAAATGCGCGCCAATACATTTCCACAGTTGCGAGCGATGTTGCGTGAGGCGAAAAATCTCGCTGCCATCGGTGTTGATCTGTTTGATGTGACCGACAATTCCGGTGCTGCCGTGAATATTGGATCCGTCGGTACGGCATACCGCCTTCAGCAGACAACACAAATTCCGACGCTCATCCATTGGACAACCCGCTCGCGGAATCTCATCAGTATGCAATCGCACCTACTTGAGGCGGAGGCGTTGGGCATTCGTGGCATTGTTGCTCTCTCTGGTGACCATCCAAAAGTGGGTCCCTATGAAGCGGCGAGCCTCGTCCCAGATGTCCGTGGCGCGGTTCAATTGATGAAACTCATTGCACGTCTGAATCACGGTGAACTCGCTGACGGTTCGTCTATTGGCGATCCGTGTGGATTCTATTACGGTGGTGGTTTCACGGTTGCTGAGAACCTTCAACCCCACGTCAAACATCTCACAAATAAGGTGAAGCAAGGGGCAAAGTTCGCTTATACACAACCGGTCTGGACTTATGAGGATATCGTTCGGACCCAGCAAGCGACGGAACATCTCGGTATAAAGATGCTTTACGGCATCCTACCGCTCACCAGTTTCCGCAGTGCCTCCTATCTACGCGACAATTTGGGACTCTACATCCCTCAATTTATTGTTGACAAATTCCGAAACCTTGAGGATACCGCCGCACACGAACTCGGTATCCGGTTGTGTTTGGAGTTAATTCGCGACATCCGTAATCAAGATGAATGTAAAATTGACGGCATCTATCTCATCCCACCTGCTCGCATGAATTGGAAAAACAGAGCCAGCGTCATCTCAGAAATTGTTAAAACCTACCGTTAACATTTTTCCGATTCCCGCGGCTCGTAAACTATGCAAACTCGTGAAACTTCCATCTCATCAGCACGCGTTACAGCAAGGTCGCTTCTCTTAGGGATTCTATTCATCCCTGTCAATGTTTATTGGATGACGCTTGTTGAGGTGAAGTATTACTCCCTTGACGGTTCATGCCTCCCACTTTTTATCCAACCAGTCTTCATTATGTTCATCTGTGTTGTCGCGAACACACTCTTGAAACGTTTCGCGCCGCGGCAGATGCTACAACAGGGAGAGTTGCTCACTGTCTACATCATGGTGGCGATCTCGTGTACGTTTGCTGGACACGACACGATGCAAAATATGTTCGGGAGTATTGGGCATGCATTCCAATTCGCAACCGACGAGAATGAGTGGCAGACGCTCTTTTTTCGGTATCTACCCGCTTGGCTTACCATCTCGGATACCCAAAGCCTCCAAGGGTTTTACGAGGGTGAAGCCACTTTCTACACAAAACATAACTTCTCGATTTGGCTAAAACCGTTGGCGTTTTGGGGACTCTTTTTCCTGATTATGATGTTCATGATGCTTTGCATCAACACAATCGTCCGAAAGCGATGGGCAGAGCAAGAAAAACTCGCGTATCCAATCATACAACTACCGCTACGGCTCTCCGAAGATGGCGGTATCAGCCTCCTGAAGAACCGGATGATGTGGATAGGCTTCAGCATCGCGTTCGCCATCGGTGTCATTAATGGGGTCAACTATCTTTTTCCGCAGTTTCCAGAGATCCCTTATATCAAGCGGACGGCTGTTTTCCAAAATATTTTCACTGACCGTCCATGGAACGTCATTCGTGGGACCCGAATTTCCGTTTATCCTTTCGCAGTGGGTTTGGCGTTTTTCTTGCCGTTGGACCTCTCGTTCTCGTGTTGGTTTTTCTTTGTTGTGCGCTTAGCGGAATTCGTCATTGGCGCAGCACTCGGTACGCGCTATTTTCCTGCCCTCAACGAACAAGCGTACGGTGCTTGGATTGCTCTTTTCCTGCTTGCCGTTTGGGTCACGCGACGACATCTGGTGGAAGTGATGAAAAAAGTGTTTGGGTTTGAATCGCGTCTCGATGATTCCAACGAACCGATGCCGTATCGTGCCGCCTTTTTGGGAATCCTCGGATCGCTTGTTGCCCTTGGGGTCTTTTCCTCTATTGCAGGAATGGCGTTGTGGGTCGCCGGTCTTTTCTTTGGGGTTTATTTTCTCCTATCGTTTGCGATCACTCGTGTTCGGGCAGAACTCGGCACGCCTCATGAAATTTACTACGTCAATCCGCACGACATGCTCGCGACAGTCGGTGGAACGCGGCAGTTTGACACGAGTAGTCTCACTATTATGTCGCTTTTCTACTGGTTCAATCGTGGTTACCGTAATCACCCGATGCCGAATCAGATTGAGGCGTTCAAACTTGCCGAATCAACGGGGATGGGCAATAGACGTTTGTGGGTGGCGATGTTGATAGCAATTATCGTCGGGATTTTGGTGACCTTTTGGGCAAATCTGGACATCACCTTCCGTAACGGTGCAGATGCGAAAGCGGGTGGATTCAAAGACTGGGTTGGCAGAGAATCGTTTAGTCGGCTGCAGCGGTGGCTACATAACCCAACGGAACCGAACATGGTTGGTATAGGCTTTATGGGTATCGGCGCGCTCCTGACGTTTGTGATGATGTATATGCGGATGCATTTCTTGTGGTGGCCCTTCCATCCGGCAGGTTACGCACTTGCCATCAGTTTTGCGATGGATTATTTCTGGTTCGCTTTCTTCGTGGCGTGGTTTCTGAAGTTAATGATTCTACGGCACGGTGGCTTGCGGCTCCATCGTCAGGTCGCACCGCTCTTTTTGGGGTTAATATTAGGCGATTACGTCATCGGCAGCACTTGGGCAATCATCGGACCGGCATCCGGCTTACGAACCTACAAAATTTTTATTTAATAAAAAACATGAACCTACCTGTTGGGAAACTCAAACACGATTTTTTAAAGGAGCTTCTGCCCACACACGATGGAAGTACAAGTCTGGTTGTCGGTCCACAACTCGGGGAAGATGCCGCTGTCATTGCGTTAGGCGACAACTACCTCGTTGCTACCAGTGATCCGATCACCTTTGCGACTGAAGATATTGGATGGTATGTCGTATGCGTCAATAGCAATGACATTGCAGCAATGGGTGCCGTGCCGAAATGGTTGTTGGTAACGCTGCTGCTACCCGAAGCCGCGACGACACCCACGATGGTTCGCAACATCATGACGCAACTCACGCAGGCATGTGCAGAATTTGACATCCTACTCTGTGGGGGACATACTGAGGTTACACCAGCCGTAACGCAACCTGTGGTCGTAGGACAAATGATGGGGATTACCTATAAAAATGGCTTGTTCACTTCAGCAGATGCCCGCGTAGGAGACGCATTAATCCTTACAAAGGGAATCGGTATTGAGGCAACTGCAATTATTGCCCGTAAGTGTGAAGCGCAGTTGCGTGAAAAGTACGACGATCTATTCTTGGAGCAGGCAAAGAATTATCTCACACATCCCGGGATTTCTGTACTCAAGGACGCACAAATCGCAATTGCCACGGGTGGGGTCCATGCTATGCACGATGTCACAGAAGGGGGTATCGCAACTGCGGTCTATGAATTGGCAACCGCAGCCGAGTTGGGAGTTGTTGTCTATTTGGATAAACTTTTAGGTTCATCAAGACTGTATGGAAATATAACACAAACATTATGTGATATGTTTCGGCTCAACCCACTTGGTGTTATTTCATCGGGTGCCATGTTAATTGCGTCGGACCCCAAAAAAGGCGAAGCGATTTGCCAAGCCCTCGGTAAGGAGGGTATCAATGCCGACATCATCGGAACGTTTTTGCCATCTGAAGGTGGGTTGTGGTTGGAAGGTGCTGCTGGTACACGACAACCGCTACCTGTGTTTGAGACGGATGAAATCGCTAAACTCTTTATGGGCGATTCTAAAGATAAATAAACACCCCTCACTGGGTAGGCGAGGTTTTGCAGCGTCCTCGCTCAAATGCGACGTGCATTCCTAATCTCGCCGATGTGGGTTGAAAATGAAAACCCGACTACAAGACTATCCGCTAACAAGTACCATTGTTAAGTTGAAAACCCGCAGGGTCCAACTCACGCTTATAGAAGAACCCGATTGGTTTCTCGAACAACTCAGTCGGGAAGACAAGGAAGGCAAACTCTATCTCCCCTACTGGACCTACCTCTGGGAATCCTCGATTGGTCTTGCTCGCCATGTGGAGAAAATAGGGGCACGGCTAAAGGGCGCACATATCTTGGAGATTGGATGTGGGTTTGGATTGACAGGAATTGTTGCCTGTCAGATGGGTGCGCGTGTGGTCTTCACAGACGTAGAGCAGGAAGCCGTCCGTTTCGCGCAACACAACGCAGATCAAAATGGTGTTGAAGAAAATGCAGATTTCGTTCAGATGGATTGGAACACGCCCTGTTTCAACTGCAAATTTCCGTATATCCTCGCCGCCGATGTCATTTACGAAGAACACCACTGGACCCCGATTTTATCGTTTCTTCAGAACCATCTTTCTCTTGATGGGACCGCCTTCTTTTCCGAACCAAATCGAAACAACGCTCTCGGATTTTTCAAACATATCGCCGACAACGGCTTCCTCTATCAAAAATCTACCGTTCCTGTTACATTAGAGAGACAGACTTCCCAAGTTTCTATCTATACCGTCCGACGCGTGAACGCGTGAAGGGTGAGTTGCGGTCCTGTTTCCAATCTTCCATTCTTCCACCCCTCCAATCCTCTTTTTCCATATTGCCCAAAAAATAGGAAAAAATGCGTGTCTCTTGCTAAAAAAACAGGCAAAAATTTGCACATGCTGAATATCTTGCAAGGTTGTTGTTTGACAAAACCCTTGTGGATATAGCTGCAGCGCGCAATTCGTACTTTTGGCAAGGTTTTTGCTAATAGCATATTAAAGTCGACGCTCCTCGTTAATTCAGCAGATTTACGTGAAATTGACTTGGGAAGGGTGGAGGATGGAAACAGACACTTCAACGCCAAAGGTTTTAATCATTGATAACAATCGAGAGCGAGCCGCTACATTAATCCGAATCCTAAAAGCAGGGCGGTACGAGGTCGCTGCGCCGCTGCGTCTGCAGAGAGACTTAATAAGCCAGGTCTCACACTTAAAACCCGACATTATATTGATAGGCGTTGACTTTCCCGGACAGACAATACTCGGTTGGGTTGACTCTCTTCACGCAAGCTATCCGTGTCCGATGGTCATGTTTTCGCGTGATGAGCGATCGGAGACGATTCAGGCAGCAACGCGTGCAGGTGTTTCTGCTTATGCTGTTGGAGAACTCACCGGTGCCAGAGTTAAAACGATCATTGAGGCGGCAGTTGCTCGGTTTTATGAATTCCGGGCATTACAGGAGGAACTTGAGAAAACTAAGACAAGCCTCGCCGAACGTAAAATCATTGAGCGCGCAAAGGAGCTCCTTGCTCAACATCGCGGTTGTGACGAGGCACAAGCGTACCAAATTTTACGAAAGATGGCGATGAATCGCAGAAAACGCCTTGCGGAAGTCTCACAGGAGTTGTTATCTATGGCGGAAGTGTTGACGAATAAATTGTAAAAAAATCATAGTTAAGAGTTAATAAATTAAGAGACTTCCGTAACAATCCGCCTCTTAACTTATAGCTTAAAACAAAAATAGCCCGAACCAAAGGGGGTTTGGGACCAGACATAGGTGTCTATTGGGTTGAGCTTTCGGTGCAACTTGTAAACCGAAACTATATGCTCACCAGTAGATGCCTTTTTTGTTTTTTATTCTTCAATTGTCAGTTTCTGAAGGAGGGTTTAAAAGTGAATCAATCGAAAAAGAGGGTTATCCGCGCAAACCGAAAGGTGCGTTCAGCTCCCAGTTTAAAGGCATCTGCAGCTGCGAAAAAGAGAAAGTCTAAGGTAAATGCTGCCGAAGCACTGAAGCGGGAGAAGAATGGACTTGAAGTTATCAATGACATTCCCAATTACATCCGGGACGGATGGGAATCGATTCCAACGAACGAACGCGACCGCCTCAAGTGGGTAGGTATCTTTTACCGAAAACAGACACCGGGAGCATTTATGATGCGTCTCCGCATGTCCAGCGGTTTTTCTAATGCCGAACAGTTTCGCGCAATTGCTGAAATCAGTGAAGCATACGGGCCCGGATTTATAGATCTTACAACGCGGCAACAGATTCAGCTCCGTGGTTTCGCTATTGAAAACGTCCAGCACATCTGGAATCGACTTGAAGAGGTAGGCTTGGATTCACTCCAAACCGGTTTTGACAACATCCGCGGTGTCATAGGATGTCCCGTTGCTGGGTTGACCCCCAATGAACTGTTTGATGCGTCCCATGTCGCCAGAGAATTCACGAAACTCTTCGTTGGGAACACGGAATTTACCGATATTCCACGCAAATTTAATGTCGGTATTACAGGATGCCTTGATAACTGCACCCATACGGCTTCGCAGGATATTGCCCTTACGCCAGCGGTAAAGGAAATTGAGGGTCAAGAGATACACGGCTTTAACGTCGCTGTTGGTGGAAAAATGGGGTCTGGGGGCTACACCGTCGCGCAACCCCTTGATGCGTTTGTTGTGCCTGAGGAAGCCACTGTTTTGTGTGCTGACATTGCTCTGATTTTCCGAGACCACGGAGCCAGGACAGCTCGGAATAAATCGCGGCTCGCTTTTCTGATTCAGGAGTGGGGTGTAGAAAAATTCCGAGAAGAAGTAGAAAAGCGGCGGCACAGAAGACAACCGCTCCTGACTGCTGGAAAAGATATGCGCGGCAAGAAGAAAACCGACCATACCGGTATCTTCTCTCAGAAAAAGCCACATCTCAACTATGTCGGACTTGTTGTTCCTGTCGGACGGATTACGGCAACACAGCTTTTCGAGGTGGCGCGTCTCGCAGATGAATACGGGAACGGCGATATCCGTCTCACGCAGGCACAGAATCTGATTATCACTAATGTTCCTAACGATAAAGTTGGTGCCTTAACTGCAGAGCCACTCCTGCAAGAACTCCGTTATGATCCCTCCGAAATCGTGCGCGGTATGGTCAGTTGCACGGGTATCGACTACTGCCACTTCTCGCTTATTGAGACCAAGGAACGCGCCATGGAAGCGATCCGACATTTGGAAGCAAAACTTGGCAATACCAGACCACTTACAATCCACTGGTCGGGATGTCCAAACGGGTGTGGCAATCACGCCGCCGCAGACATCGGACTTCTTGGAAAGAGGGTTAAAATTGACGGAGTCGTTACCGATGCCGTGGATGTATTTGTCAAGGGGGATGCCAGTGCTAACCCTAAAGTTGCACCGAAGTTGTTAGAAAATGTGCCTTGCGATGATCTACCGCAAGTCCTTGAAGGTCTCGTTCCTTATCTTTCACGGAGATAGAGCGGAAGCATGGAAGGTTCGGAGAAGCGTCTCTCCGAATCTTGCAGTCTTCCATCCTTCCCGCCGAAATCCTTAATAATTTAAAAAATTTGGAGAAATTTATGGATATAAAAAATAAAGCAACACACATAAATCTCTTTAGCTTAAAAACGATCCAGATGCGTACCTTCCATACCACGTGGTTCGCCTTTTTCTTAGCTTTCTTCGGATGGTTCGGTATTGCCCCGCTTATGGCGATTATCCGTGAAGACCTGATGCTAACAAAAGCAGAGGTGGGTAATACCATTATCGCTTCCGTCGCAATCACAGTGTTGGTACGGGTCTTAATCGGACCGCTTTGCGACAAGATCGGGCCTCGAAAGGCGTATACGTGGCTCCTGATTCTCGGTTCACTCCCAGTAATGGGTATCGGACTCGCTCAGAATTACGAGACGTTTCTGCTCTTTCGACTCGCAATCGGTGCTATCGGTGCCTCGTTCGTTATCACACAGTATCACACCTCGGTGATGTTTGCCCCGAATTGTGTCGGCACAGCGAATGCGACAACAGCCGGATGGGGGAATCTCGGTGGCGGTGTCACGCAGATGGTCATGCCGCTCATCTTTACGGCTATTCTCAGTTTCGGTGTAGACAAATTTCTCGGCTGGCGGTTGGCAATGATTATTCCCGGTGTCGCGCTATTTATCACTGGATTCGCCTATTACTTCTTTACCAAAGATGCACCAGACGGCAACTATAAAGATCTCCGTGAACGCGGCGAACTTGAACCCGCGAAAGGCAAAGGCATGGAGTCCTTCATGTCGGCGATTAAAGACTATCGCGTCTGGGCACTCTTTGTTATCTATGCTGTCTGTTTCGGTGTGGAACTCACTATTAACAATATCGCCGCGCTCTACTATCACGACCAGTTCCAGTTAGATGTCAAGACCGCTGGACTCATCGCTGGACTGTTCGGTTTGATGAATATTTTCGCACGGACGGTTGGCGGCGTTTTCTCCGACTTCTTCGCGAAGAGGAGGGGACTTCGCGGACGTGTTATGTTTCTCTTCTTTGTTCTCTTAGGTGAAGGGGTCATGCTGATAGTTTTCTCACAGATGGCGGTGCTTGTGCTTGCTGTTGGCGCGATGATAGTCTTTAGTCTCTTTGTACAAATGTCCGAAGGCGCGACCTATGGAATCGTCCCTTTTATTAATAGAAAGGCATTAGGGGCTGTTGCGGGTATCGTTGGCGCGGGTGGAAATGCTGGTGCCGTTGCTGCGGGTTTCCTATTCCGTGCTGAGAGTATCACGATGCCGCAAGGCTTGTTGTATCTTGGTGCAATGGTTACAATCGCCTCGTTTGCTACAGTGTTAGTGAGATTCTCACCCGCAGTCCAAGCCGCAGAGAAGCGAGCATTCGATGCCGCACTCGCAGAAAGGCAGCGTCTGAAAGTGGAAGTAGGGGCTTTGTCCTAACTCTGATAGGCCTTACGCACAACATGGATACTCAAGGCTGGAAGGCTGGAAGGGGTCTACTTCCAATCTTCCCTTCTATCCACAGTCAGATGGAAGGAAGATAGGGAAAGTATTGAAGCTTTCTCACCGCATTTTTCGCGCTTCCAATCTTCCAATCGCATCAACAAAAGACGAAATTCTGCGTAAGTCCTATCTAATTTGATAATGGAGAAACCAGTGGAGAACTCAACAGGAAAAGCGGTCTGTCCTTATTGTGGTGTCGGTTGCGTCATCCGCGCAACCGTTTCTGATAACAAGATTACAAAAATTTCAGCGGACGGCGATGTCGCCCCAAATTACGGTATGCTCTGTCCAAAAGGTGCACATCTTAAACAGGTTTTTCAGAATCATGATGGAAGGCTCGCGTATCCAATGATTCGCAAACGGCGAGGCGAACCACCGCGCCAGGTCTCATGGGATGAAGCGATTACTTTCACGGCAAACCGGCTTCACGAAGTCCAACTGGAGCACGGCAAGGATTCCATCGCGCTTTACGGCTCTGGGCAGTTAGACACGGAAGCCTCCTACGTTTTCAACAAATTGTTCAAAGGCTTCCTCCGGACGAACAACGTAGATACAAACAGCCGGCTTTGCATGTCTTCAGCAGTCGTGGGTTACATGCAAGCGTTCGGTTCCGACGGACCGCCTACCTGCTATGACGATATTCAGCATGCGGATGTCTTCCTGATTATCGGCGCGAATATGGTGGTCAATCATCCCGTGCTTTTCCAGATGATTCGCAAACGGCGGGCACTTGAGCCAAGCGCACGGATTATCACCGTAGATCCACGCCGCACCAAGACAGCAGATTTTTCAGATATCCACGTCCCACTTGCCCCTGGAAGCGATGTCGCTTTCCTGCAACTCATTGCCAAACGGCTTCTTGCGATGGGACGGATCAATCGACGCTTTATCCGTCGGCGGACTGAAAACTACAGTGCTTATGAGAATCATTTAAAGAGCCTTGACGAAGACGCACTTCTTGCCGCCTGCGATATTCATCCTGCGCGTATTGACGAGATCGTTGAATACCTTTCTAAACCGAGTCGTCTGCTCAGTTTTTACTGTCAAGGCACCAACCAAAGCACAAGCGGCGTTGACAAAAACGTCGCGCTCATCAACTTGCATCTCCAGTTAGGTGAAGTTGGCGTAAGGGGTGCGGGTCCTTTTTCACTGACAGGACAACCGAATGCGATGGGCGGAAGAGAGGTCGGCTATCTGTCGCACCAGTTGCCCGGCTACCGGGTCGTCACCAACGATATGCACCGCGCCTATCTGGAAGGCGCATGGAGAGTCCCACCCGGAAGCATTGATCCGAATCCAGGGTTAACAGCCGTGCCGATGTTTGAAGCAGCAGCCGCAGGAAAAGTCCGCGCACTCTGGATCGCCTGCACGAATCCCGCAGTTAGTATGCCTGATACAAAGGTATCACAGGCAGGACTCCGACGCGCCGATCTGGTCATCGTCCAGGACTGCTACTACCCAACGGAAACAGCGGAATACGCCGATGTCCTGCTCCCCGCAGCCCAATGGGGTGAAAAGCAAGGCACAATGACAAACAGCGAACGGCTCGTCGTCCGAAGCGAACAGTTCCTCACGCCCCCGGGTGAAGCGATGCCGGATTGGTGGATATTCGCACAAGTCGCAAAAGCGATGGGATTCAAAGCAAATTTCGACTTCTATAACGCTGAAGAGGTATGGGATGAATATCGCCTCTTGACAGCAGGCACACCGTGCGATCAGTTCGGAATGACGAATGAACGCCTCGCAAAGACCTCGCTACGCTGGCCCTGTCCGCATCCACGGCATCCCGGCACGGCTCGCCGATACACACGTACAAAGTTTTTCACCGAGTCTGGAAGAGCACAATTCAAAACGCCTGTCTATCGGCCTCCCGATGAGGAAGTAACTGAGGACTTCCCACTTGGATTGACGACGGGACGTGTTGAGAGTCAGTGGCACACCCGCACCCGAACCGGCAAAGTGCCGCAGCTGGTGCGTAAAGAGCCGGAACCCTTTGTCGAAATCCATCCCGACGATGCTGCAGAGAACGATGTTCAAGATGGCGAGTGGGTCTATCTTGTTGGACGCCGCGGGAGATGTTATGCAAAGGCGCGGGTCACAGAAGCAATTCGGCGAGGATTGCTTTTTACGCCGTTTCATTGGGGAGACCTTTTCCACGCCGAGACCAATTCAAACTACGTGACGAATCCAGCGTTTGATCCGGTCTCCAAGCAACCGGAGTTGAAATTCTGTGCTGTACGGATTGAGGTTGACAATTCTTAGGCGTGCCGCACCCACATCTCACTCGGATGCAGTTTCACTGAGTAAATCTAAACCTTCTGTTCTACGGCACGCGAAGGACGTTCTGGCACCACAGGAATCACATAACTCCGAATCGTCAACCCATCTATCTTTTCAGTCTCTGTACGCGGTGACGGCACCTCGCGGTGATCAAACACAACGTAGTAACCCTCTGTTACACCTTCCGTTGATAGATACGCCGCCAGTTGCTGTTTGCCTTCAGTATAGAGCCGATCGCTTCTCCATATCTTCGTCTCAACGATATATTTTCTCTGGTTGTGAAGAATGATCAGATCCATCCGACCCCGTCCGGTTGGGACTTCCATATACATCGCTCCGTTCACACTCGCAACGAACTGGTCAAGGTAGGCAAAGAGAAGATGCTGCCCAATGAATTCTTGGGGCGTTTCGGGTACCTGTAGAATCCTAAATCCTGCGCGGGCAATAAAGTCTCGGAAGTTATCCATGAGCCGTTCCATCTGAATGTGTCCATCGGACGTGAGGTACTGAAATCCATCGGTGTCTTCGGGGAAGTAGTCGCGCTCCAACCCGTTGACTATCGGTTTGAATGCTTGGACAATGCGGTACAGGTAAATAGGATTGACAATTTCACACTTTCTGTCAGCCCCTTTCGTGATGACTCCATACGTTGCAAGTTCATTGATAATGTCATTATCAGGGTTAAATGACACGCTGTCCTCATAAGAGACGATTCGCATAAGTAGGGTTTGAAAGCGCGGGTCTTTGCGGATATTGGTCAGGAGATGTTCAATGTTGGTGTTCCGTTCGTCTAAAAATAATTCGTATCCTTCTGAAAAATGTGTCATTGTAAGTGTTTCAGTTTTCGGAATGTCCATCTCCTCTGTGAGTATCTGCGCGAATCGGTTGACGAGGAAGGGTTGCCCCCCGGTCTGTTTGTGAATGGATTCAATTACTTCCGGAGCAAAAGCCTGTCCGACCTCAGCGGTATATTGTCCAAACAGCTCTTGCACCTGTGTGAGTGTAAAATTGGGCAGAGCAAAATCGTCATGGATATTGAACGGAGAAACAGAGCGATCATAGTCAAGTTGTGCAATACTTTTGACACCCACAATGCCAAGACTATGCGGACATTGAAGCGTGGCGTGAGTGATGTAAGTATGTCGGAACGCGTGCAGAAAACCTTTCAGGGCAGATGTAGGGATGCCATCGAACTCGTCAATAATGAGGACAACTTTCTGATAGTTTTCCCCGTCCTTCAGGAAACGCTGAACCTGTTCAAAGAATTCCATCATTGACAAATGGTTGGTTATCTGGGCATTGTCGAGAAAATGCTTGAGTGTTTCGTTGAGTGCCTCTCCGCGTTCGTGGAAAACGCGTTCAATTTCCTTGCAAATCCGTTTGGTGAGAGACTCGTAAAATTCGGAACGGTCACAATCTACATATATTTCAAAATTCAGTTGAATAGGGAAATAGATTAGGTCTTCAGCGGTGAGTGCTGCAACGGCGCGCTGAAAGAAAGTCGTCTTGCCCGTCTGGCGCGGTGCGAAAATGACGATATAGCGGCCCTCTTTAACGCGCTTGATGAACTCGGTGAGTTCTGCAGTGCGAGGAACAACGTAATGCTGTTCAGGGTTCACGGGACCCTGTGTACCGAATCTTCTCATATATATTTTTTCTCATCACATAAGAAAAAGTATAAGGAAACGGGCGGATCTAAATGACATCCGCCCGCATAAGCTTGTAAACCTCGTGCTAAATGCAGATGCCTAAAATCCAAGTTCCTTATTCACAATATTCCGCAACTCTTCACCCTTCAGATACCGTTCCAAGTTATCTAAGAAGAACCCGGTAATACGGTGCATACGGCGCTGCGAACCACCGGCAGAATGCGGCGAAATGATAACGTTGTCAAAATCCCACAATGGACTGTCCGCAGAGAGCGGTTCAATCTCAGTAACATCCAAACCTGCTGCAGCGATTGTCCCGGCTTGCAGAATCTCAATCAAATCAGGTTCATTGACAATAGGACCGCGAGCGACGTTAATAAAAAACGCTGTTGGCTGCATCACAGAGAGGTTATCCTTGTTGATGAGACCTCGTGTCTCCTCTGTCAACGGACACGCAATCATGACAACGTCCACCTGACTCATCATATTTGACAACTGGTCCATCGGCAGCAGTTCATCCACGTTGTCAGGCTTATCTGTGCGGTAGGCATCAACAGCCATAACGTACATATCAAAGCCTTTTGCGCGTTTCGCCATCTGCGTCCCGATACCACCCATCCCAACGATGCCAATCTTGAACCCATCAATCTCGATCATCGGCATTGTCCTTGCACCGCCCCATTGGTGTTTGTCCTGATTCCGCACGGATTCGTGGATACCGCGCGCCAAACCGAGCAGGAGTGCGAATGCTTGGTCAGCGACGTGTGTCGCGTACAATCCCGCAGCGTTTGTCAAAATAACATCACTCTCGCGGAGCGCAGGATACATGTGCCGATCCATACCCGCACTGGAGGATTGGATCCATTTGATATTCGGCAGATGCGGGAAAATGTCTTCGCTGCAGTAGCCGTAAAAGACTTCAGCGTCTTTGCCTTCTTCGATAAGCTCCTCGCGTGAACCCGGAATAACATAAGTGTGTTCGTCACCAACGATGCTTTCCAATCTCTGGAGTAGTTCACCTTCAACACGTCCTTGAAGTAGAATTTTCATAGATTCCCTTTCCTAATCTCCTGTAGCGCAAACTGTTAGTTTGCGCGGCATACGACACAAACTAAATGAAGTTTAGGAAAATAAATCGGTAATTGACGGGCAATGAATGGTTTCCCTACTACAAACGGGCTGGTTCGTAGTAGTGCGATTTATCGCACGTTTGAAAATTGCCGAATTAATAAATTAATCTTCATACAGTTTGTGCTACATTTATTTTTTTTATTACCACGGTGGGGTTTCCGGCAACAATTCCTGAAATTTGTCAATCAACGCAGATTCATAAGCACCCGCATATTGTCCATTGAAAAACTTTTCCATTGCCTCGTCAAGGAACAATTGCCACGATGCGTCCTCAGAACCCGGATTAACAGGAAAAAACAGGGCACCCACATCTCGTGCCGCTTTCAGGTCACCCGGAGAGTCGCCGAGCATGAGAACCCGGTTTTCGGCATATCTGTCTTTCGTGGTTATCGTGAGATGTTCCGTTTTCGTTCCCATCTCTTGTCCAGCAATCACGGCGACATAAGCATCAATCTCGTGTTCCGCCCATTCCCGTTGGAGTGCTTCATCGGGTGTAGCAGACACGACGATAACATCCGCTTTGCCCTGAAGTCGTTGTAATGTCTCGCGAACCCCAGGAAATGGAGGAAGGTTATAAACGATCTCTTCGACGCTTTCGTTCACGCCGAGACTCCATTCCATAACTTGACGCAGTTCCGCGTGCCGCTCGCCGGTTGCGTTATCGATTGCTGCCTGTAGTGCTGGATTTCCGAGTTTGGTTTCAGTTTCAGACCATTCTCTTAAGTAAGGGAGTTCCGGCACCGTAACACCCATATTTTGCACCAGTGGCATCTCGCGTAGGAAATCACACACCAGCAGTATCGCTTTAAATCGGTTCGTGCCGCGCGTTGTTGAGTAGAGATTCACGAAATCCCATGCCTGATGCACCTGCCGTGAAATTGATGCCAAGCCGAAATGTTTGACGAGGTTCACACTGAAGCAGTCGTTGTGTTTAACCTCCATACTATTGAACACACAGCCGTCGGAATCAATTCCGACAAAGAACTCGTGTTGTGGTTGAAAATCGTATAATGCCTGTTGTGCTCCGTAATCCATAAACCCTCCTTGAACGTGGCTGTCAGTCATCGGTTGTCAGTTATCAGTGGCTATCGGTTAAAAGCGTCTTTCACTAATCATGTCTCTCTGGAGGCCTCCAAGTGGTGGCGATTTTTTACAGAGAAACCTCTTAACTAACAACTAATAACCAACAACTAATACCTATTCAACAATAACTTCTGGGCGACCTTCCAGCATCCATTCGGTATGGAATACCGTCGGCTCCCCATCTTTTCCGAGGATCGTGTTACCTTCTGCGTCTAATTTATGATAGGTGTGTGCGCCGAAGTAGTCGCGCATCGCTTGAATCAAATTCGCAGAGAGTCTACCGTTACGGTAGCTATCAAAATATGCTAAAGCCGAGCTGAACGCCGGAATAGGGACACCGAGCTGCGTGGCTGTGCTAATAACACTTCGCCAGTTGGGTTGTGCTGCTTCAATGACACCTCGGAAGTACGAGTCGAGTAGGAGGTTCGGCAACTCAGGATTCCGCGCAAACGCCTCCGCAATCCGGTGTAGGAATTTTGCCCGAATGATACACCCACCCCGCCAACCGAGACTAATCTTGCCGAGGTCTAAATCCCATCCCAACTCTGCGCTTGCTTCCCGCATTAAAGCGAAGCCTTGCGCGTAGGAGCAGATTTTCGCGGCGTAAAGTGCGTCGTGAATCGCCTGTAGCATTTCCTCACGATCGCCTTGGTATGCCCCGGAAGGTCCTTGGATAACCTGTTCCGCATCAACGCGTTCACTTTTTATCGCCGAGATACAACGCGCAAAAACCGCCTCCGCGATCGTCGGTGCGGATATACCCAGATCCAGGGCCGAAATACTCGTCCATTTGCCGGTCCCTTTTTGCCCGGCTTGATCCAGCACGACATCAACAAAAGGCGTACCGCTGCTGTCGAGTTGTGTGAAAATATCAGCCGTAATCTCAATGAGATAAGAGTTTAGTTCGCCGCTGTTCCACTCACTGAAGACCTCGTGCATCTCTTTGGCGTTCATGCCGAGGACACCTTTCATCAGCGAGTAAGCTTCACATATCAGCTGCATGTCCCCGTATTCGATGCCGTTATGCACCATCTTGACATAATGCCCCGCACCGTCTGGTCCGATGTAAGAACAACACGGTGTGCCGTCTACCTGCGCTGCGATCCTTGTGAAGATCGGCTCTACGAGTGCGTAAGCCGCCGCTGAACCGCCCGGCATCATCGCCGGTCCCTTGAGCGCGCCTTCTTCGCCACCGGAAATGCCTGTCCCAATAAACAGAATATCTTTTTCCGCTAACTCGGCGTGCCGACGGACGGTGTCGTTGAAGTTTGAGTTTCCACCGTCAATAATGAGGTCGCCTTTTGAGAGGTGTGGGACTAATTGCGCAATAAACGCGTCAACGGGTTCCCCCGCTTTCACCATTAGGATAATTTTTCGGGGGCTTTCCAGTTTCTCAATCAGTTCTGGAATTGAATGTGCCCCTGTGATATTTTTACCATTTGCAGCACCTGCTATGAAAGCGTCAACGCGTGAGAGAGTCCGGTTGAAAACCGCCACTTCAAAGCCTTTGCTTTCCATATTCAGGGCAAGGTTTTCGCCCATCACTGCTAATCCGATGAGTCCAATATCTGCCTCCAAATTTATGTTCCTCCTGTGATAAAGTTGGTTTTGCATATCATAAAACGCTGACGAAATAGTGTCAATATATTTTTAGACAACCCACAACCCTTAAAACTTGATTAAACACATATCCAAGATTTGCGTCAAAATATAAAGATAAAAGACACATCGCACGGCAAGACATACTCGCCGGAAAGGAGTCCCACCATTCGTAGTCTACTCGGTCTCAAGAAGTACATCATTCGGTATAGATACGCCATCGTAATCAGTTTCATTCTTGTTATTGTGACAAATGTGCTTCTCCTGATTAGCCCAAAGATCCTTGAGATGGTTTTTGATGAGTTGCAGCGCACTTTTGAAGATCCCAACTTTACGGTATCTTCCGGGCGGGTACTCTTTTTTGGTGCCCTCGTTTTTGGTGTCGCCTTCTTTGCCGGTATCCTACGTTTCGCGCAACGGCGTATCATACAAGGGGTCGCAAGGCAGATGGAGTTTCATCTTCGCGCTGACTTCTTTCTCCATCTCCAAAAACTCTCCGCTGCGTATTACGATAACGTTCGCACGGGTGATCTGATGACGCGCGCAACCAGCGACTTAAACGCCATCAGAATGGTGCTGAGCAGTGCTGTGATGTATACGGCGGATGCAATAGTGTTTTTCGGGTTCGCACTTGTTATCATGTTGCGGATTGATGTAAGTCTAACTGTTGTTGCCTTGCTCCCATACCCAATCCTTGCCGTCTTAATTCGTTCCCTGGGAAAACGGTTACATGTCCACTACGAGGGTATCCAAGAGGCGTTTTCAACGCTGAATACCAAGGTACAAGAGAACTTGTCAGGTGTCCGCGTTGTCAAAGCCTATACACTTGAGGAGAGTGAAGTTGGGCATTTCCAGGAATTAAACCAAGAATTTGTCGATCGTAACCATCGCCAGATCCGACTAATGACCTTCTTTTTTCCGCTCTTCCGATTTCTACCCGGCATTGGCGGTGTCGTCCTTCTTTGGATGGGTGGACTTCATGTCATCGAAGGGACAATTACCCTCGGCGAATTTGTTGCCTTTAGTGCTTACCTGATGATGCTTGTTCGCCCCATGATTACGCTCGGTTTCATCGTCAACACCTTTGAGCGCGGGGCAGCGTCTATGGACAGGATTCAAGCAATTCTTGATGAAAAGCCGGAAATCTTTGATGCTAAAGATGTAAAATGGGAGTTGAAAGCCATTGAAGGTGAGATTGAGTTTAGAAACCTGAATTTTGATTATCCAGACGGAACGCCTGTACTCAGAGACATCAACCTTAAAATTAAGCGTGGTATGACCCTCGCGATTGTCGGTGGAACTGGATCTGGGAAATCTACATTGGTCAACCTAATTCCACGCATCCGTCAAGCTGAACGCGGAACCATCTTTATCGACGGTGTGGACATTCAGGATATACCCCTAAGCGTCCTCCGTTCCAATATCGGGTTCGTCGAGCAAGAACCCTTTCTTTTTTCTGACTATTTGCGAAACAATATCGCCTACGGCCTTGAAACACCAGATGAGGAACAGATAAGAGAGGCAGCGCACACCGCCGACCTCCTTGATCAAATTGAGGAGTTTCCTGACGGTTTGGAGACTTTCCTCGGTGAACGCGGGATAACTATCTCAGGTGGACAACGCCAACGGAGCGCACTCGCACGCGCAATTATCATCAGACCCAAAATCCTCATCCTTGACGACGCATTCGCGAATGTGGATACCCAGACCGAAGATACCATTCTCAGTCGGCTCGACGAAATTATGAAGAACCGCACGACGATCCTCATTTCGCATCGGATCTCCACTGTCAAAAATGCCGACCATATTATCGTCCTCAATGACGGAAGCATTACTGAGACAGGCACACACGAACAACTCATTGAACAAAATGGGATTTATGCGGGTATCTACGAAACACAACTCTTGCAAGAGGAACTTGAGGAACTTTAAAATTTAAAGGAGGAACCACCTGTGTTTGGCATGGGAGGCGACCTATACGAATATAGCGATGAGGAGCAGGACCTCGGGAAAGTCTATGACCGAGTACTGATGAGACGGCTCTTGGCGTACCTCAAACCCTACAAATTCCAGCTGCTCATCATCGGATTTCTCATGGTCGGGAATACGCTTTCACGCTTGGCTGGGCCCTACCTACTGCAGCGCGGTATTGACGAGCACATTACCCCGGGCATCTTAGACGGATTAAGCACGATCGCGATCTTTTTCGTAGTGGCGTTGATTGGCGAGTTCGTATTTAGCTACTTTGAGGAATACCGGATGCAAATGATTGGGCAACATGTGATGCACGATCTGCGACAGACCCTCTTTTCACATTTGCAACGCTTGGACGTTCAATTTTTTGATAAAAATCCAGTGGGTAGGTTGATGACCCGTGTTATGGGGGATGTTCAGGTCCTCAACGAACTCTTTGCCTCTGGCGTGATTACCGTTTTCGCGAACCTGCTCCAGATTTTGGGGATCATGGTGGCAATGCTCCTTTATAACTGGAAACTTGCTCTCGTGACGTTCACAGTAATACCGATTATCTTCGGTGCAACGCTCGTTTACCAAATCTATTCGCGCCGTGCGTTTCGGGAACAGCGGAAGCAGCTCGCACGAATCAATGCCTTCCTGCAAGAAAACATCGTCGGTATGACGACGATGAAGCTTTTCGCACAAGAACGACGGAGCCACCTCCGTTTTAACGAGCGCAACCGGAGATACCTCGCTGCCAATCTGAAGAGCATCTTCTATTTTTCAATTTTTCACCCACTGATTGAAGTGACAGCTTCTCTTGCGATAGCCGTGATTATCTGGTACGGCGGTGGACAGGTTGTACAAGACGCGCTAAGCTTCGGCGTACTGTTAGCATTTATCCGTTATGCTGAACGCTTCTTCTGGCCCATCCGAGAACTCAGCGAAAAATATACCATCTTCCAAAACGCTATGGCTTCCTCCGAACGCATCTTCCAATTGCTCGATACGCAACCGACTATCGCTTCTGCCGTCCCTAAAAATGGTACCAAGACGCTGAAAGGTGAGATTGAATTTCGGAACGTCTGGTTCGCCTATAACGATGATGACTACGTTCTGCAAGATGTCTCATTCAAAGTGAAACCGGGTGAAAAGGTCGCGCTTGTTGGGCATACGGGTGCCGGGAAGACCTCTATTATCAATCTGCTCTGTAGGTTCTATGAGATTAACAAAGGTCAAATCCTGATTGACGGCGTGGACATCCGAGAGATGAACGTGGAGGAACTTCGGGAAGCTATCAGCATTGTGCAACAGAACATCTTCCTCTTTTCTGACTCAATTGAGCGGAATATCAGTTTAGGCAATCCGTCAATCTCATCGGAGCAGGTAAAGCGTGCATCGCAAGATGTACACTTAGATCGATTCATTCAGAAGATGCCGCAGATCTATGGGACTGAGATTAAAGAAGACGGTGGTGGATTATCCGTTGGACAGAAGCAGCTCGTTGCGTTTGCGCGTGCTTTGGCTTCTGATCCGAGTATCCTTATCCTTGACGAAGCGACCTCCAGTGTTGATACAGAAACCGAGATCTTGATAGAAGATGCCCTCAGACGTTTGATGGAGGACCGAACCTCTGTTGTTATCGCCCACCGACTCTCGACGATTCAGAATGCGGATAGGATTATTGTGATGCACCGCGGAGAAATTCGGGAGACCGGTACACACAACGAATTGTTACAACAGAAAGGCATCTATCATCGGTTGTATCGGTTGCAGTATAAGGGGCAAGAAAAGAATGGGCGGTAAGGTGCGTTATCGGAATCAATGCCACACAATATACGTCGGCATCTCCAATACCAACCCAATCAGGCTCCAGACACATCCAAGGGTATAGTCTCCCAAGATAAGTCCTAAAAAGAACGGTACCGCCTGCCGATAGAGTTTCACGCCCCCAATCTTCAACACAATTGCTTTTGCCAACCAACTGAGGAAGATCGGAAACCATAGACCGCTCATCCCTGTGCCACTCACCAGCACGTAACCCCCTGGATGCAAGGGCCACCAGAGAAACCGAATCTTCATCATCATCAGGAATATCGTAAACAGAAAACTGCTGCCGATAACACTCAGTTCGGGAACGCTCGTCTCCCGCGGGCTGACCAGCCACGTTTGCAGGCGATTGAACGTCTCCCATCCCATATAAACAATCCATCCGCGTGCTTTGCTCCCTGCCCCCATATCGTAAAGGACATGTAGATACGCCCAAAACGTTATCAGGATACCGAACACAATCGCCAAGATCATCCCGATGAGGAGTTGCCGATACCCGATACGACTCCGCTCTGCCAGCCTGAAAGCCTCCAACTCACTCGGTGTCGGATGCGCGCGGAAGCAGCGGACAAACGGATAGAGAAACGTGAGTCCTGTGAGATTCGCGGCACCGAGGCGCCGCGTCCCTAATGCCAAAACCATCGTCCGTCCGGGATCGACAAAAATCAGTTGATGCAGCGGCGGTCCAATCTCGGCACGGATACGCGTGATACCGATGACCAGTGGAAAGTAGAACAGAAAGAACAGTCCAATCGCCCAGAATGTCATTCCCATCTGGTGACAGAAAAAGAAAAGAAACAGCATCCCGACGGTGAACAGACCCGCCGCAGTCCGATAACGCATCGGTTCACCGGAGTCGTCAGGTGCAGCTTCACCACGGCGTTGGGCAATCCCGAAAACCTTCCGAAGGATACGTCCGTAGTGTCGCCGACCCATCCACAACGGAATGCAGCCAAACGCAATCCACGCCCCTGTCTGCTGTTCGAGGTGGTAGATATTCCGCGCCCCAAACGCGTCCGTTACAATCAGTTGGATACGACTGAAAAGCCAGAAAAACCAACACGAAAACGAGAGATCCAAGGGAGTAAAGAACATCAAACCAATGCTAAACGGATAAAAGGAGATGCGAATCGGTCCCATCGCGCTCCACGGCTTTGAGCTGAATTGTCCAATCGTTTTGCCTTTGATGGGGAGTGAAGGTATGTCAGGAAACAGATAGTTCAGTCCGTTCAGTAGCTCCGCGCTCCCTGCAAGCGCGAAACCGAGCCACATCCACGGCGAAGTAAAAAAACGTTTCGGATTGCTTGTCAGTGCCAAAGGGAGTTGAACGATCGGATAGTTCAGACGTTCGTTTTCGGTCCACTGCTTTCGGAGAAAAACGGTTAACGCCAGCAAGGTCAACCAGAGCGCGATGACAAAACTCGACCACGCCAGCACGGGTGGTATCCAGGCATCTAAATGAGAAGGGGTGTAGAGGGTAGAATCGCCGTTATAGAAGCCGTCCAAGACGCGCGGACTTTTGACGGCGATCCACGTCGGGATGTGGTGTCCAAAAAGCGGAATCCACTCATTTTCTGGCGTTGCAAACTGGAAGGCGTGTGCAAGGACAGGGATAAGGTAGCCCATCATCGTGTGTCCGCTGATTGTCGTGAGCATCACAACCATCACATAGATGGTTTGCAAATCCGCTTGCGACATCGCCAGACGCGGCACAAATCTTTGAAACAATAGATTGATAAGGACAAAGACGAGAAGGGTGAAAACGGCGTTGAAAAATAGAGAAGCGATTGTGAGCTGCGTAGAATGCCACACCTCCGTTCCCATCAGACACCAGTAACTATTGAAAGCGACAAGTACCAATCCAATCAGCAGAATATGCGGTTTGACGAGGTTCTGCTTACTATTACTGTTGGTTTCCATTCCCGCACCTACTGATGTGCTGTAACGCTTTTTTCAATACTGCTTTGTTACTGTATTGTGTCACAGTGTCTTTTGCGGCAGAATCGTTGAATTCCTGAATCTCTTCGCATAACAACGGTAGTGCCCGCACAACGTTATCTACGATTGTGATATTCGCCTGCTGTGCCGTCCGGGACATCGGGTTCAAATCGACGGTTACAACTGCTTTACCCATCTTTCGGAGTGCTTCACATCGGTCGCCGTCCTCAAGCGGCACGAAAACGACATCTGCTTTAAAGATGCCGTCTGGATGCACGAACTTGCGATTGGAGTCGATATAGGAGAGTTGTGCCTCGGTTGTAGGCATCAGTACGTGCGATGCTCCATGTTTTAGAAGATGCTTTCGGATTTTCTCTTCGCGTCCCTTTTCCGTGTGAAAGATGTTGACTTCGAGCGGTGCGTTCAGGATCTGCCCTAACGCAACGAGTGCGTCGGGTACCAATGCTGCCACGTTCCCGTTGACGGAGATGACGGGGTGTGCTGCCAAACGGAGCATCGCAGCAGCAGCACCGAGCGCCTCAAGCGCGAACGGCTGTGTCGCTTCTCCAATGAGGTAGTCAAAAGCCTCCCCGCGCCCGTGCGCGATGAGTCCGTGAATAGAGGTTATCCCTTGCTCTACACCTGCAACGATGGTGTCTCGGAGCGTCAATGAAAAGTATCGAGGATGTGTTTTCGGAACGTCGCTCAATTGCGTAACACCTCAGTACAAGTTTTCGCCTATTATACTGCGTTTTGCATAAGTTTACAAGAGCCGATGTGTAACCGAATTCCGTAGAACTTACGCAGGATGCTCTTTTGTAGCATAACCTGTTAGGTTGTGCCTTCCAAACGTTTATGTGTGTATAGGAATTTCCATCTCACAGAATGCATGACTGCCAAAATTGCGTAAGTCCTGTTCCGGCTCAGATTTGACAAATTCAAGGCATTGTAGTATATTTATGGGGAATCCTAAAAATAAATGGCCTGATATTTCTCAAAAGTGATTGTAAAGCAGTGCTTATCAGGGTTCCTTTG
>JAPPII010000033.1 GCA_028820845.1 Candidatus Poribacteria bacterium | reverse complement strand
TGCCAGCAACTCAAATCACCCTCACTCAAATTTAACGCTGCGTAAGTCCTATTAAACATTAGTTTCGTATTTTGAGTTTACCCCATACCGTCGTCAAGAGATGTGGCTGCGGTGAGACCGGTAAGGCAAATGCCGGATCAAACCAATCGGCACTATAGTTATCACCCCGGCGTGTGAGTTGTATCGGAAGATCCTCGCCTAAGGCGATTTTGAAGAGTTGTCTTTTACCACGGTCCCACCTCACATAAACGAACTCATCCGCATGCGGTGCCCAGACAGGATCGGACGTTTTCGCATCAACAATCCGCTTGAGTCCACTACCATCCCGATTCGCAAGGTAGACAGCCTCGGTATCCGCCGCATCTTCACCTGCTATGAGATCCTCTACAGGAATAGCATCCAAGTCTATCCAAGAAAAGGCTATCTGAGTGCTATTGGGTGCCCAAGCGGGATTAAACATTAGGTTTTTCGCTAAAAAAGGATCGTCTTCCACGTTGGTTCGCAGATTGATAATCTGAATCCTGGGGTTTGCGGCATTAAGGATACCATTCACACCAACGGCAAACGCTTCATCCCCAACGAAAGCTATCTCAGAACCATCGGGGGACCATGTGGGCCACAAACCACTTGTAAGTTCCTCCTCGTTTTTCCCGTCTATGGAGCTAACGTAAATAGTCAATTTGTTGAATCGGTGATAGGCAATCTGTTCGCCATCAGGTGACCAAGTTGGGTGCTCTCTACCTACTGACTTTCGGAATACCTTACGCACCTGCGTGCCATCAGCCTTCATCAGATAGAGGTCCCGTACGCCATCTCGCTCGGAGACAAAAAGGATTTCCTCACCCGTAGGCGACCAGACGGGGTCATAATCAGGGGCACCATGCTGCGTTAAATTTACCTGCTCCGATCCATCTGGATTCATGATGTAAATTTCGGAGTTGCCGTCGCGATTTGATGCAAACACGATTTTGGCAGTCGCTGGGGTCACTGCCAGCGCGGCAGGAAGGCTACCAAAAATTAGTAGCGCGCTAAGTGTAGAACAAATGAGTTTCATAGTGATACCTCCATCAGGGACAATACAGTGTTTATCCGTTTTGAATTTAAGGGTTAGTTCGTAGTAGGGCGATTTATCGCACGTCCCAAACGGGCAATGAATTGCCCTACTACAAACGGTGTTCTATCCAATTTGAAATTGGATAGAACAGTAATGCCTTAAATATCAGATCGAAAGAACTTCAGAAACGCCACTGTCGTGAACGCCAACGCGAAGAAACCGAGCAAGAGGACATCTATCGCAGAACGACGCAGTGTATCCGATAAAGAAGGCTCTGTCAAGGTTGGGAGCGGCAGGATTTTATCTGTCTCGGATTCAGAAGGAGTATTCATCCGATTCGCAATTTGCATAATCTGCGCAAGTGCGTCATCTGAAATTTCGCTGAAATACGAACCCTCAAGTCGGTCGTAATATCGCTCACCCGTTTGAAAGTAGGTGTCCCTTTTTAATTTCCCTGTCTGTGTCAGATTCATTGCAAAATAGGTGAGTGAGGCAGTTGGTGCAATCCGAGAAAGCATCTCACCAACCTGCTCTTGCCGTTCTTTCTCGCGTTGATAGTCCCTATCAATCTTACCCGATCGATCCTGGAACTCCAGTCGAAACTGTTCATCAATTGGGCCTCTGAGCTTATCCAACTTTTTTTGCGTCTCTGGGTCACCCGTGTTAATACTGATGCTATCCCCACCGCTGCTGAAAGCCAGTGCCATTTTTTCACTGAGCTGCTCTTCCTTATCTTTATTCAGATTGTTGCGAAGCGCGTTTTTTTCCATATAAACAGCCTGCTGGGTCCGAGTCGGTGAGACGAGCTTCGCGACGACAAACGCGCCGCGGGGTGCAATCAGTACGGCAAACACCCAAAACGTAAAAGCGATAATCAACGCCGTCTTGGCGTTATCCAGATAGGTCGAAATCGCTACGCCTATCGCAAAAAACACAGCGATATAGAGTAACGAAATAAGCGTCAGACCCAACACTGACAGCGCAACTTTGGGCGCACCCAGCGGAAACCCTTGCCCGACGATCAGGAGTAACCCTAAGAGGAAAGATACCAAGAACGGAACGACAAACACAATGTATCCACCGATGAGTTTGCTCCACAAAAACACATCTCGCGGAAGCGGATTTGACAGGTTTACCCGAAGCGTTCCTGCCTCTCTCTCTCCGGCAACCGCATCACACGTAAACAGCAGCGCGAGTAGACTGAAAACAGTCCCGACAATGAATAGAAAATCGAGGTTTCCGAGTGCATACGCCACGGATGCCTGCGAAACGCCTGCTGAACCTTGCCGCACGCCGTTACGCGTCATTCCAAGGTAGGTCGGGAGTGCTTCCTCTAAACCGCTTGCGAAGACGCTCAGAGGCGTGGGTTTGAGGAAAAACTTAGAAACTTCTGTGTTTGGATCCTGTGCATTCGGTGGATTTTCTTTCGCTTCTGTCTGTGTCCGCTTCACAGATTCCTGATAGTCGACGAGGTTCTGGTTATACCTACGATAGTTGATAGAGAGGGTCAGTGGGATGAGCAAAACACACATCAGCAGGAGCGCGACGAACCGGACGCTCAAAATATGATGCATTATCTCTTTTTGAATCAATGTCATTAACATGGCAATTTCTCCTCTGTTTTTTTAATTTTACTAAGATAATTTTTCATCACTCTTGGCGGATGCCCAAACTTGTTTGGGATTGTGTGTACTGTCCCGAACAAGTTCAGGCGTCCAGACGTTGGAATATTACCGAATTAAATTCTTAAGCTTCGTTTAGTTTGTGCCTTCAGGCAACATCAACACCGATAGCTGTTGAAGTATATCTTTCCCTTCTTCTGTCTTAAAGAACTCAACTCCAAGTCGTGTTTCAAGTTCCGACTGGACTTGTTCCTTAATCTGATGTCTGACTTGTGGCATTGCCTGTCTGAGTATATCCATCCCCGTTGGCGTCTCGAGGATGCCTTTTCCGAGTTGTGCTTCAAGTTGCGTGTAAATCTCACCATCCAAAGCACTCAGCAGTTGGGGTACGAATTGTTTGAGGACCAATTCTTCAATCGCTTGTTTGAGGCTCTCTCTACCTTTTTGGGTCTTGAAAAGTGCCTCACCGTGTTGTTTGCGTAGGTCCCGCAGCGCGTCAGCGAGCACGGAGAACCCCATCTTATTGCTATTATAGATGTCTCTTTGCGGACCGTTGCGATAGAGTTTTCCACCGACACTTAGGTTGAGACGGTGGTGTTCACACCGAACGATCGGAGTCATATCACCTTCCTGTGTCTGTAGCATGTGTTGCCCGTCTTTTTCAGAAGGTCGAACCTCGTAGAGGTAACTGCACGGAAGGATCGGGTCCGACGCATCTTCAGTGAGAACGCCGGGAGTTCCCGCTGTCGGATCTGCCGGGCAAAGGAGACATGCCTTCTCCAGATACTGTGGCGCAAGTTCGGAAAGCCACTGTGGATCTGCATCGGCGTTGGAAGCTCGATAGTTATCCAGTGCCATTTTTATCTGCCTCAAATTTTCTCGGCATGTCTGAATTCCTGCAGAATGCGGATACGGTTGCGGCTCTGAAGGCGAGGCTAATTCATAAGGATAGGCATCTGATAGGAGCAAACGGTTTAGACGCACCAATGCCTCCCCACTTTGCGGGTTTTGCGCGACGAGTGTTTGTGTCTGTTCACTAAGCTCAATATTCGCGAACAATTGTGCATCGTAGAGAGGTCCCGCCTCAAGCAGCCGGTTCAAATCGGCAAGCAGTACCTTCTGCTGTTGAGGCGTTGGTTCACTTGCCCCATCGTATCCGAGTAATATCCACTGCATATCTTCGGACAATTGGGAGGCAATAAATTCGGATACTGTTGCACGCGTGTCTTGGAGTTTCACAACCAAACTGCCAGGGTCTTTAATCGCATTTTCATCAAAGAGGAGCTGGCGTGTGTCGGCGTGGAGTGGTAGTGCCAAGCCGACTGCTGTGGATAAAACTGCTAACAGCAACGTCCGTTCCATGAGTTTGTGCAAGCTGCGACGCAAACTAACAGTTTGCGCTACAATCGGTTTGGATCGTTCAATTATTTTTTTCATTTTTTAAATCTCCTTAGATTGTTGGTATACTTCAGGTTTTTTATTCGGATTTATCAAGCGTGAAACGTAGTACACCGCTGCCATCGGTACCGACATAAAGCATGTTACCATCAACAGTAAGCGAGGTAATAGGCATTGGAATTTCTGGCGCAACCTGTTGCCATATCCCAGAACTCTCATTCAATTGATACACCCGTTGCTCACTGGTTCCATATAGCCTTGTCCCATCCACCGCAAATCTTTCTATAACGATGGGTGTGCCTCCCAGATCGGTTGCCGAGTGCCAGTGGGTACCATCGCTTGAAAATGCAACCCCTTTGTCAGTTGCCACATAGATAGTGGATCCAGCAAAAGCGAGTGCCTTAAAAGACGCAAGGGGGAATGGCAGGTCCGCAGTAACATCGTTCCACGTCTCTCCTTCATCAAAGGACTGGAAGAGGTGCCCATCTCGTTTACCGACGTAGACGGTTTTCCCTGAAACAGCGAGGTTGGCGTGGATAACAGCGTAACCAGCGAGACTGTTAAAAGAGTCAATTGACGGACCTGTATCTACGAGTCCGGTATCAACCCATTCCGTCGCGCCGAGTTTCCATCTGAAGAGTTTGCCTTCACATTCCATATAGTAAGTAGAGCCGCTGACGGCGAAACTCCCGAAGAGGGATCGCAAAAACTTCTCTATGCTATCCGCTATGACTTCATTGTAGTCCTCTATATCCAAATCTTTGAGGTTTAACTTCGTCTGTTCTTCAGCGTTTTTCTTCTCGTCATCTGGAACCGCTTCCAAAAGCGCGTTCTTAATTTCCTCATCCCTTTGTGGTGTCAAAATCGGCATTCCGGGCACAGGGATTACTTCGTTGTCTTCAGCAGATAGCAGGAAAAGTTGCGGCGACATTCCGCTGCGGCCTCTGGCGTAGATAGCGTCGTTGAATTTCGCAAGACTCGTGAGGGTCGTGGAGGCCCCCGGAACCGGTGCCCACGATTCCCCACCATCATAAGAGGTAACAAGCACGCGTCCCGTGTTGGCATAGAGCCCCTTATGCGTGAAAACTAAATTCAGCACGGTCGTTTTTACCAATCCAGTGTTAAATTGATGCCATGTTTTACCTGCGTCGGTCGTGCGATAAATCCCAGACGATCCGCTCTTATAGAGTGTCCTTGCATCTAAAGGCACAACCGTGGAAACAACGCCTACATCTGAGGTATCTGGCTTCCAGGTAACCCAAGTTTCACCTGAGTCATTTGAGTAATAACTATCCGCGCTGTCTACGACCCAAAGGCTTTCTTGTAGGGCTACCATTTTAAGCTCCGTGGTTCCTTCCGTTTCTGGGCTGTTAGACGGCATCCTAATTGTGACTTTAACTGGCCCCGAAGTGTCTGAAGTGGCTGCTTCCACACTGTCCGCAGTCATTGTTTCCATAAAATCTTCTAATGCCTGCCACGAATCCCCTAAATCCGTTGAGCGATAAAGGAACAGAGAGTGGTCATCTGCTCCCCGGACTGACATTGACATGGTGCTCGAAACGCTCTGATTCTTAACCGCAGCACCTACGGCAGCGTAGATCCGGTGTTCAGCACTCGCCAATGCTCGGATATTCTTAGAAACCTCGCCTACCAGTAATTGTTCCCAGCCCCCCGAATTATGGCGATAGAGGCCATCATCAGTCCCGATAAACACACTATTTTCAATAGCAGTGATTGCTTGAATCTGCTTCCCTATCAGATTCTCGTTGTTCACAGCGACCCACGATTCACCGGCATCGGCAGAACGGTATATGCCATCAGCGAGTCCTAAGTAAAACACTTCATCTGTCATTACGAGGTCAACCAACGCGCCTTCCGGACGTGTCGCCAGCACATCCCACGTCTCACCCCTATCTATTGAAGTGAGAATTTCTGTATCAGAGACAGCATAAAGGCGGTTATTATGCTCTGTTATATGCCAGGATCTATTAGTGGACAGGTCAGCATTGACGAGTTGCCATTGGCTCCCGTCGTCTGCCAATCTATAGAGATCAGTGTCCGTTCTGGCGTAAAGATCGCCATTGGCGGCTGCGAAGAGGCGGTTGATTGCGGCACCTTCAGGCCCCTTGGCTTGGGTCCATTGCGGTTTCGGCATCGAAACATCTGTTGTATCGATGGGTAACGTAGCAACAAGGGATTCTTCGGGTTTCTGCCCTGCGCCCAGACCTTTTCCCGGTGCAACCGAACTTCCCGGTTGATTCCGTATCGCGGGTTTCGCCGGAGAGTCATAGATAAAAACAGCATCAATAATCTGAACCGTCGGTTCCGAGGTCGCGTTGAGATTATAGGGTTTCTGGAAACGGGAGAGATATTGCGTACCAACGCCCGCGAATATGAAGATCAAAACGGCTGAGGCAGCGGAAATCACCCACGGGAGCATCGGTTTACTTGAGGGCGGGGCAATAGGTGTGATCCGCGCGGCTTCGCGTAAGATGTTCTCTGTCAATTGCTCCGGGAGTTGGAAGCTGCCGAGGTGCTGCTGGATGACATCTTCCTCTTTCCGCAAACGGTTCCGTGCGCGACTGAGTCTGCTTTTAACGGTATTCTGGGAAACCCCCAAGAACTCGCTAATGGCTTTAATTGTCATCTCGCCGAGGTAGTGGAGGGTCATCACCGTACGTTCACTTTCGGGTAGTTTTTGGAGGAGCTCCTTGACAATCTCACGACGCGTTTCATCGGCATCGGTTTCTTGTTTTTCTGCCAGATATTTGGAATATGACACTTTGTCCACCTCACTCGTATTATTGGCATCTTCGGTATCTAAGGATTCCATCGGTAAACGTTTCCTTCGGAGCCAATCACGACATAAGTTCGCTGCGATGACGTAAAGCCACCCTGCGAATTGGTTCGGGTTTTTCAAGGTCCTGAGTTTCCGATAGGCATTGAGAAAAGCGTCTTGCGTTATCTCTTGTGCGATGTGAAAATCGCCAATCTTCCGCCACACCAACGCGTGAACCCCTTTCTGATATTTCCTAACTAAGGGATCGAGCGCGTCTTGGTCTCCTTGTAATATCCGTTGAATCAGTTCAGCATCGTTCTGTTCCATTGCAATCCTCCTCCAGAGTCATAGAGGCATTTAGTTTTCCAATAATTTCGTTATTTTGTTTAAACCTCTTCTTGTAGGAGCGAGCTGTGCTCGCGACTTTCCAATGTTTCAAAAGACGCTTTCCAAGGCGTGTTCTCCAGATGGTGAACGTGTAGGGACGGGTCCGATTCAAGTCCGGCTTCGATTTCAATATCGCTGAAAGCAAGGTAACCGATGCCGAACAGTAACAAACAAACGAGAATTAGGTTAATCATTAGAAAGCGCATGGTTTTCTCCTTTAGAAGGAAAGCTCGGTTTGGTTCGCAAGTAGCAATTTGGTTGAAATTTAACATCCATTGATAGTAGTGACGTAACTTAGGTTTCAAAAGGTTGCATTATTTTTTAATAGTTGTTGGTTGTTAGTTAATCGCTTGTGATAGGAACGGGCATTTTGAATACGACAAACCTATCTTTAACTGAAGACTGAAAGTGACGAAATGGGTGAACTGAAAACTGTTTGCAATTTCCTTTTATACTTCTTAAAATATATGTTATACTATAGCAATTGGCAGTCAGCCGTCAACAATCAGTTAAAAGCGCGACATGCTCACAACTCGGAGGCACAGCATGGCACACCATATATCAGACGAACAGTGGGAACATTTCTGGGAATACGGCTACGTGCACATCGGACAAGTCGCAACGGATGCTGAACTCGCACAACTCCAGCAGCAGATGGATGACATCATGCTCGGTAAGGCACCCCTCGACTATGACCAGATCATGATGCAACTCGACCGAGAACCCGGAAAAAACTCACCGGGACCGCAGTCTAAAGGGCATAAGGGACCGACGTTGCTGTATCGGAAAATCCAGAATCTCGAATTAGATCCGATTTTTTTGGAATATCTCCAGAAACCGATTTTCCAAGAGGTCTGCGCGAAGATTTATGGAGATGACACGCCTGTTGCCTGTTTCCGGGCAATGTTTATGAATAAACCGGCACACGAAGGCACGCAGCTCACATGGCATCAAGATAGATGGACAGACCTCGACCGCGACCCGCAGATTACTATCTATACCGCTTTGGATCCCGCAACGATTGAGAACGGCTGTGTCCATATCATTCCACAGTCCCACAAGAGGCTTATCAATCCTGAAAATGGATCCGGTTTTTTGACGCAGGAACACATTGACGACATCGTCGCGAAGGCAACACCGGAGCCGATGGAATTGAAAGCCGGTGAGGTGGTTTTACTCCACAATTGGATGCTCCACAGTTCCGGGACGAACGATACAGATATTCCGCGGCGGGCGTTCAGCGTCTGTTACATGCATGGTGAAACGCAGTCGAATCGCGGCCACGCGTTTACGCGTGTGTTCGGTGACGGTGCGATTCGCGTTGCCGATTTATCGAAGTTTAAGTTTGAAAGCCCAATCGTTTAAGGTTGGGAGCAGAAAAAATAAAGGAGAAACATAGTGGCGAAAATTCGACTTGCCATGATTGGATGTGGTGGAAACTCTTCGGGCCACGCCAGAAGAATGAATGCGAACCCCGACGTGCAAATCGTCGGCACCTGCGATGTGAATACAGACATCGCGAACGGTTATATTGATCGGAACCTGTCCGACCTCAGTCCACGCCCCGGTGCTTATGACGACATCGGTGGTATGCTGAAAGAGACTTCACCGGACGCTGTGGTTATCTCTACGCCGCACACACTCCATTTTGAACAAGGCATGCAGGCACTTGAAGCCGGTTGCCACGTCTTGATGGAAAAACCGATGGTCACCTCATCTAAAGATGCGTACACCCTCGCAGAGAAGGTGGAAGAGACGGGGTTAACCCTCACGATCGGTTACAATACGCCATGCACGCCGAATTTTTATTATACGCGTGAGATTATCCGTAGCGGAGCGTTTGGCAAACTGGAATTGGTCATCGGCTACATTACACAAGGCTGGAAGGGTGGCACGACAGGGACGTGGCGGCAGAACCCGAAACTCTCTGGCGGTGGACAGGCTTATGATAGCGGCGCACACCTTCTGAATAGCCTCTGCTGGGCAGTCGAATCGAAAGTCGCTGAAGTCTACGCTTACACAGATAACCAAGACCGTGAGGTGGACATCAATTCCTCCATTAACGTCAAGTTTGAGAGCGGTGTTCTCGCTGCGATGGCAGTGAGTGGCAATTGCCCAAGTCCAGGTGGGACACATACTGCGTTTGTGTTTGAGAACGGTAGAATTGAGGTTGACGGTTGGGGTGGCGGTTGGATCCGCGTCTGGGAAGGCAACGAAGCATTAGACCCACCGCCAATTACGGACGATATGTCCGCAGGTTCGCCTGACGATAACTTCATTGACGCAGTTTTAGGTAGAGCAGAACCCCGTACGAGTCCGATGAACGGGATTATCCAATCCGAGTTGATGGATCTCATCTACGAATCCGCAGAAACTGGAGTTCCGGCACGTCCAGAACGCTAAGATTCTGAGCGCAGTTCATGAAAAAGCGTTAGTTCCTGACACTAACGTTCAAATCTTGGACTGCGCCTTAAGTTCCAAATACTTATTCACGACCGCCATTGTCAATTGATGTGCTGGAACATCAATTGTGATGACCCCTTGTCGCCTCAAAATTTCCAATGTTGCCTGTTTCTCTTGCAACAATCGCTCAGCAATTGCTTTCTGATAAACCGACTTGGAATCCGTAAATTTCTGTTCAGCCAATTCAACAATACCCGAATCCGTCAAGGTTACGCACGCAACGAGATGATGCTTAGAGAGTTGTGTTATATAGGTAGCGACTCCCTCGGCAGAATCTTTATCTAAGATGTCCGTAAAAAGGATGACGAGAGCACGTTTCCGCTGTTTTGAAGCGAGATACTTGAATGCTGTCCCAAAATCCGGTTCAACCGGGTGAACAGGAAGGGCATAGACCGTCTCCAACATCGTGAGAAACTGTCGTTTACCCGGCTTCGGGGCAAGGTACTGATGAACGGTATCCGCAAAAGCGATTAACCCAACCTTATCCCCTTTGAGTGTTGCGACATAAGTGGTCATCAGCGTTGTATTAATGGCGTAATCCAGTTTCAGCATCGCCTTTTGTGTCGATTCTGCAGTGGACTGTGGCAATGTTTCCAAAAGGATAGGTGATGCCATCAGTCTCCCAGTATCTAACATAACGACGATCTCTTGACTTCGTTCGGTTTCAAATTCCCGAACAATCGGTTTTCGATGCCGGGCAGTGGCTTTCCAATCCATACGGCGAAAGTCATCATCTGGTGAATACTCGCGGAGCCGTTCCATCTCTGTGCCTTCTCCGAACCGCCGTGAATTTTTAAGCCCAATCTGATGAAGCATTCCACGCTTCACTAAGAGTTCATATTGCCGGACGGCTTGTAGGTTCGGATAAACCTTCACTTCCGCTGATGCTGCTACACGTCGTTGGCGGACGACCAGTCCCAAGACCCCAGTACACCGCAGATGGATATCCGCAAACCGATAAATTCCACGTCGCAACGGTGTGAGGCGATACGATATATCCACATCCTGCCCCGGTAAAATCTGACAATCGTGAACCGTTTCCTCGAATAGAAACTCGTCAGGGAAATCGTCTTTGAGACGGATATTTAGCCGGTAACGTGAACGATTGGCAATCTTCAGCGTCACGACGTTTTCCACACCCAGTGAAAATTTGGAATTCATCTCGCGACGCGCCTCAACTCTCGTCCACACTGGATTGGTTACGTAATCTATAGTACCGACAGCGAGGATCAGCACCACATACGCGCCACCGACGAATAACAGGCTCGGGGCAAGGCTGCTAAGTGCAATCGGAACAGTGAGTGGGAGTAGGAAGATGAGGAGACGTTTGCTTAAATGCATCTTTTTTAGCGTGGAATTTCTGCCTCGGCGAGGAGCCGATCGATAACGTCATCTGCAGTCAATCCCTCAATTTCAGCGTCCGGCTTCAGAAGTATCCGGTGCCGATAGACATGCGGTGCTAAGAACTTAACATCGTCAGGCAGAATATAATCCCGTCCGTGAAGTGCAGCGTAGGTTTTACTTGCCAGTAAAAGCGCAATTGAGGCGCGGGGACTTCCACCTAAAATCAACTCACTCGACGTACGCGATGCATCTGCTAAATCGACGATATACTTGAAAATTGAATCCTCCACCGTGACCGCCTGAATCGCCGTTTGACAAGCTTGTAGCAAGGTGTTGTCAATCACACTCTCGATCCCTACCGTCTCCAAACGCGTGGCATCAAATCCATGATGATAATTCATCAAAATTTGCGTTTCCACTTCTCGAACAGGATAATCCACGCGTAATTTGAACAGAAACCGGTCGAGTTGTGCTTCGGGAAGCGGGTAGGTTCCCTCATACTCAACAGGGTTTTGCGTTGCCAAGACCATAAACGGCGGTGGGAGTTCATGACGGACACCATCAATGCTGACCTGTCGTTCCTCCATACATTCTAAGAGTGCGGATTGCGTTTTCGCAGGTGCGCGATTGATTTCATCGGCGAGGAGTATGTTCGTGAAGACGGGACCGCGCTTGAGGTTAAATTGGTTCGTTGTCAAGTCGTAGACGCTGGTCCCGACAATATCAGAAGGCATTAGGTCAGGCGTAAACTGGACGCGGCTGAATTCCCCAGAGACTATCATCGCCAAAGTTTTTGCCACAAGCGTTTTCGCTGTCCCCGGGACACCCTCTAACAGGACATGTCCACCTGAAAATAGGCTGACAACAATCAACTCAAAGAGTTCCGTTTGTCCAACAATAACTTTTCGCGCCTCCTGCTTCATTTCTTCAAAAACGGTTTGAACGAGATTCGTCATATATTTGCGTACCTTTTTCACTGCAGTGAGACTGGATGCCTCACGAAAAAGAAATGTAATTTAGCCAATACGGGCAGCCCATTTCGTCTTGCCGATGTTCGCGGTCTCACAGTATGCTTCAACTCGCTGGGCGATGTCAAGCAGTTCTGTCTCTGATATATCGCCAGAGGGTTCCAAGTCGGTTATCAGATTGGTGAGTTGCTCGTCGGCATCAACAAAACCACGCTGCGCCAATTCCTCCAAAAAAGTCGGCGTATCCAAAGTCGGATTGACCCGCCAACGGTTCCCAAGATTTGCCCTAAATTTGTCGCGAATGTGCCTTAAAATTTCTTTGCGCGTGTTTCCTTTTTGATAGAGCGCCGTCATAGCGTGGACGTACTCGGCACTCAAACGTCTACTGCGATCGTGGACATCCAAGGGCCTTCCAAACCGTCGTCCGCGCAGCACCAAGAAAACGAAGAGCACGAGAAAAATGTAGACTGCTCCTAAACCAACTGTCGTATTAAATACAAGTGCCGTAAATGGGTCCAGCGGTTTTGAATCGACCGTATAGTATCTCTTCTCAGCGAGTCCAATCCGTGCTTTACGTGGCAGCGTGGACATGAGATTATAGAGGAGTGTACTGTTCCCATCATACCGCAGTCCATCTTTACGAAATAGATACGCAGAAGCGATAAAGAAGGCGCGTCCCCCTCCGTCCTGTAGTGTGACAACCACAGCACCGTTCTCTGTTCCGTAAAGTTTTGCCACTTCGCGCGCGAAAGGTTCAATCGCAAAATCCGTGGAGGTGCGAATCTCATTAACAGGATACTGCGGAAAGAACGGTTCATCTGGAATCCGCTGTGAGAATTCCAATCGCCTCGGTAATCTTCGCAGCTCCAAACCGTACGCTGAGAAAAGTCCATCTAACACCTGATTATCACCCGCCACGATTAAAGTGCCACCAGTATTGACGAAACTTTGAATCTCTTGAATCTCTGTTTCAGTAGGCGACTTTTTAAGGTCTATCAAGACCAACACATCGTATCTATTCAGGTGTGCCGGATAGACTGCCGATATTTCAGTGACGCGGAACTCCATTTTGCGTAAGACCCGGAAAAGTAAACTGCCATACTCAAATGAATCGCACGAAAGTATGGAACAGACGAGTGTAACTAATATGAGATTAAGAGCAGATGTTCGGAAAGTTCGCATTTCTTGTTTAGGTCATCGTATAGATTTTTTGTAATAATTCGCGGTAACTGGCGACAGTCTCTGCATCACAGGGTTTGTGTCCGTACCATACTGCATCAAAAACAGCGATTGCGGGTTCAAGTGTCGCTTGCAAGTTGGTATCCTCTTGTGCTTGACGTAGATACTCCCGATTCGTCAGACTCTTATCATAGGGAAGCCTACCGCGCTCTTGGAGGTGCAAAATTGCGGAAAGATAGAGAAAACGAAGGGCATTGCGAAAGTCACTCGCTGCTTCGGCGACTTCGGCACGGGCAATCGCTGCTTTCTCTGTCTCTACACGTTCCAATGCAGTGTCTGATACATCGTCGGACGTTTCGGCAATCAAATTCACCCGGATTGACGCACAAAAAAGGCGATAGCAACCCCGAGTGCGATCGCTGCAAGCGGAAACAATACATACCTGAGATCGGCATCCCATGTCCGTCTCGGTTCCAGGCGTTTTAGCAAAATCTCTCGGTATTTTTCGTAAGAGGCCTCCATCTCTGTGCCTTGTGTCTCTAATTCTTCGCGGAAGGCTTGTTCTTCTACGGCGATTGCCAAAAGCTGAGAAAACAGAACAAAACAGACAACAATACCAAGGCAAACTTTTCTTTTTACAGTCATATCGCCTCTTTTACAGCATTCGGTTTCACATTTACCCGTTCCAAGTAAAGTCGTGTGGTTAAAATCGCCCATATCGGCACTAAAAAGGTAGCAATTAGACCTTTAACAATAAGAATCGCAACCGTAGCAGAGGTACTCAGGACTTGCGGCAACACAACCTCAACATCAGCACCGATGAAGAGTGTCAAGAATTTTAGAGAAGCGAGTGCCTCACGAACTGGGGCAAGCTCTGGGATAAACATAGAAAGTACCAACAACGCAATACCGAGTAGGACAGAGGTAATAACTGCGACTATCCAACCCGTCAGCAGATAGATGCCAAGGAAGCGGAACCTTGCTCGGCTAACGAGCGCGTGGCTTCGACGAAAAATGCCGATGAAGGAGTTGTCCTCAAGAATGAGACACGGGTTATAGAGACTTAACGTCACCATAAAATAGATATAGGGAACAACACTCAGGATATATCGCAATTCAAATGCAAAATCAAAACGCCAAGAAATCGAAGGGATCAACCACTCAATTAAGAGAAAAAAATAACTACCAACATCTACAATCAGAAGGAAAAGCAGCGTAGCATTGAAAACCGTCAGTGCTTTGCGTCCAGTTTGCAGCCACATTTCACGAGCAGTTAGCGGTACTGCATCCCCGACAATATCAGAATCCTGTAAGTCGCGTGATATGCGGGCAATGGCAAGAGAAAGTGGGCAGTATGTAAGTATTAAAAGGAACAATGAGGTGAAAACAAAGAATTGGAACCTGATTTCCCATTCCCACGTAACTCCTTCATCGTCAGTCGCTCTGAAATACGGGACAGGCAAGAGCACCCAGTCCACACGCGACGACGTGTTTTCATGCCCTGCACTTGGCGTTATAACCGCGTCGATATTACTGCTAATCGCGGTAGCAGGTTGGCTCGATCCAATATGACTCCGAGACCACGACTCTACAACTTGCGTGACAAAGAAAAATGGTGCAATATTCAATGAGATTGCGACAACCGCAACCGGTAGCATGATACACCAGAACAATCGCCAATGGGTGCGATACAACTCGACTATTGTTCGCAAAAGAAGAGGGTGTTGACTATCGGGCATTCTGATTTCCTTGATATTACGCTTGAAAAACCTGGTAGGGCGTTCTTAGTCGGTTACTTGCATTTCAATGTCATACGCCTCTTTGCGAATGCGTAGATCAAAATAGAGGAGCGTAGAACCGATAGGACCGATTGGCATCGTGATAAAAGCAATGCTTAGGGTAACCAAACGTCGCACCGAATAAGAAAACCAACCCATCTCGCTGGGAACCGGTATATATAGACGTTGGAGCCATTCTAACAGATTCGCAGGCTCCTCAGGTGCAGCAAGCCCTATCAAAGAGAGGATAAATTCAGAAGAGGCTTGAAGTATGAACCCTATCATGCCAGCAATCAGAGAAATCGCCAGCATAATTCCAAAGACTCGCCACCAACTTCCCTTCACCAATTCGGTACTGCGGCGCAATGCGTTCCTGCCCGTGGTCTCTTCAAACATCACAGGGAGACCGTAGAGACTCCATCGAATCCAAAAATAGATTGCGAATGGGATACCGATAATCGTAACCATCAAACAACCGCCAGCTAATGCCCAGAGGATACCACCCCAGAGGTAGGGCCAAAAACGTCGCCATGCTTGTTGCCAGGCCGTTTTCGCGGTAATCTCTCTACCCAAATAGACCTGTGCACTGGCGTAAACCAATCCGGCAACAACCAAAATAGACAGCACCGAAGTGCCAAGACTCGTGAATATCAATATTATTGTGTTTATACCTAATACGGAACCGCTCTGAGCAAGGGACACAGAAATTTGCTCTATCCCAAATTGCAAGATGACATAAACGGCTACAATCGCTAAAAACAGTCGGAGGTGATTTCGATAGAGACTGAATATTCCGTCAAGAATATCCGTGAAATCCATCGGTCTCAGAGACATAGTATCAGGCACATTGCTATTTGGCTGTGTTAATTCATTCTGTTCTTGCATGGCTACCCCACCTTTGGAATATTTGTTTGTACATGCTTATTTTATCATACCTCACCTTTGGTATAAAGGTTCCGTAAGACGTTTGCTCTCATCTGAATATCAAATCCCTCTTTCTGAATACGCTGGTTGAAGTATAAGAGCGTGACACCAATAACCCAAATGGGAAAGGTAATAACAGAAATTGCCAGGTGGACACCCGTCGTAAGCAGATATAGCATTAAATTATCTGGCCCGAACACAGAAGAACCGATTGTTCCCCATTCAATGATGTCCATCAAGTCTACTCCATCAGCGGCTCCACTTAAAATGAGAATAACGCCAAAAGAAATTTCAAAGACAGCATGGATCGCAACACTAATTAAAATAACAGCAAGCAACATCCCACATACTCGCCACCATACGCCGCTAACGAGTTCACTGCTCCGCTTCAAGGCATTGCGCACCGAGATTCCCTCAAGCAGCAGGGTCTCAACAAAGAAACCCCAACGCACCGCAAAATAGATTGCAAACGGGATACCGATAACTGTAATACCTAAAACAACAACTACGAGGCACCACAGCACAGCAGACACAAGTAGCGGGAAAAACCGTTGCCCGACTTGCTGTAAAGCAGCTCGTGCTGTAATCGGTTCTTCTGAGTAGCATGCAGCAGTCGCGACGACTACTCCGCCTATACTTACTATGGAAAGAGGGAAAGTAATAATAATGATGGTTGCGAAGGAAAGAAAATTTTCTGAAATAAAATCTAAGAATACATGTCCAATAAGGTCAGCAAAGATAGCAATAGCAGCAATCTGTGCAAAGAGTCGGAAATGTCTCCGATAGAGGCTAAACATCCCGTCGAGAATGTCTGTGAATCTTATCGGCTGAAGCGTTTGTATTTCGCTATTTTCGGATTTTGATGTTTCAGTTGGTGGTAACATATACGTCCGTTCGACCCAAAATATTGAAAATCATTGAAGCTATTATACAACAGAGGTAAGTTTCGTGTCAATGTCCTAAAAAGAGACAATATCTATACCAAAACCATCACACTCCGATGAATATCCGAAGGCATTGCGTTGTAGAGACGGGTGTGGTATACTCTATCTATACAAGATTTAGCCAATGGAGCTAAGGATGCAGGACGCGCACAGTACATGGCGAGATAGATGGGTATATTGGATAGTATCTACCTTCGGGTGGTGGTGTCGCCGCATTCCGAAGAGATGGGCAATGCTACTTGGATGGGGCATTGGGATGCTATACTATCATTTCGTCAAAAAACGGCGAGAGATTGCATTGAGCAACCTACAGACAGCGTTCAGGGAACGCTTCACAACATCAGAATGCATAGAAATTTGCAAGGCAAGTTTTATCAATGTCGGAAAAACCTGTATCGAGTTCCTCCGGTTTCCCAAACTCAACACCGAAAACATCTGGCAAGAGGTTACTGTGGAAGGTGCAGCAAACCTCCACACTGCGCTGGCGAAAGGGAAAGGGGCAATCGTGTTCCTACCGCATTTTGGGAATTGGGAACTCCTTTCACTGGTATACGGTGCATTAATCCCTGATCGTGCAAAAGCCATTGCTTTTCCGTTGAAAAACGCGCTGCTCAACGCCTATATTTGGGGGCACCGCGAACTGATGAGCTTAAAGCTGATCCCTCGGAACCAAGCGATTCGAGAAACACTCCGCGCCTTGAGAAATAACGAAGCCGTTGGGTTCTTCGCTGACCAGAACGCTGGTCCAGAAGGTGTATTCGTCGATTTCTTGGGAAAACCCGCCTCAGCGGCCCGCGCCCCGGTTGTATTGGCACGTAAGACCGGAGCCCCCCTTCTCTTTTCATTAAGCATCCGTCAACCTGACGATCAACATTCCGTTTATATTTCTACACCTATTCACGTCAAACCTACTGATGATTTTGAACAGGACATTGAAGTGTACACGAGCCAAATGCTGAAACAGCTGGAAACATACATCCATAAATACCCAGAGCAGTGGTTATGGCTACACAATCGATGGAAAACACAACCAGCAGATAGCGAACCGCGAACTGCGAACCGCTAATCGCGAGAAAAAATGTATTGCATTGATGTTGAATCCGTGTTAAAATAGAGTAAAGTTAGAAAATCTCAATAACTACGCGCCTTTAAATCTCAGGGGAAAATTCTCATGAAAAGATACACCTTGTCCTTCATTGTTTTAGTCATCGCCATCGGTGTTCCGTTCCTGCTCATTAATCCGAGAGAAAAAAGTGCGATGAGCGGAGATGGCCGTGTTACCCGACAGATGCTAAACGAGGCACTCATAGATGCTATCCGCATTACCGAAAGAAACTATTATAAACCGATCGAGGATAGCAATGAGATGTTCCGTGGTTCAATCAAAGGGGCACTCGCATCCCTGAATGACCCCTACACGTATTATGTGTCGCGACGTGAACATCAGCGGGCTGTCGAAAATTTATATAACGCAGAATTTGGAGGACTCGGTATTCATATCTACGAGGACCATCGGGGATTTATCAAGATTTCTAAGCCGATCCCAAACACCCCTGCTGCGCTTGCGAACCTCCAAGCAGGAGATTACATTACCAAAGTCAACGGCAAGCGCATCCATCTAAGTGAAAAAACGGGCATGCGCATCGACGATGTCCTTGATTTACTGAGAGGTGAACGTGGAACGGATGTGACCATTACGGTGCAACGCAAGTTCCTTGATCCTTTTGATGTGACACTGACGCGTGGCAAAATTCCCGTCAGGAGCGTCAAGTCAACAATGCTGGAGAACGACATCGGCTACATTCGGATTACTGGGTTTATCGGAAGCAGGCGCGAAGACGGTACCGAAGGCGAATTTAATGAAGCACTTGAAGCGCATAAAGCCGCGGGTATGAAAGCCCTTATTCTGGATTTACGCGACAATCAAGGTGGGTTGCTAAACGCTGCATACCACATCGCTGATGCTTTTATTGATGAAGGACTTATCGTTTCAACAAAAGGAAGAAGAAGCGAGTTTAACGAGGAATACCCCGCAACATCTGAACGCTTGTGTTCACCAGATATTCCGCTCATTGTGCTTGTCAACGAATACAGTGCAAGTGCTTCTGAAATTGTGGCGGGTGCGATTAAGGATACACGCCGCGGCATCCTCGTTGGACAGAAAACATACGGCAAAGGCGTCGTTCAAAAACGTTATCCCTTACCGGATGGTGGCTCACTCTCTCTCACGATCTCAACCTATTATACACCAAACGGCACAAAAATTAACGAAGTCGGCATTAGTCCACAAGTCGCTATTGAACTTGAGGAACCTGATGAGATAGAACAGTTAATGCTGAGAAAAGTGGATGCAAACGACACCCTCAGCAATTTTATTGCCAAATGGATTGATGATCAGTACAAAAGTCCGGGGGAAATGCCCAAGGATTTCTCGCCCCTTGAAGCCGAACTTCCGAAGTTGCAACAACAGCTTGAAGAAGAGCGGATTTTGGTCAGCCTAAAGTGGTTGAAACAACGCGCCGAGCAGCTTTTCAACCTTCACGTTGGCATTGAACAGATCGTTAATTTAACTTATGACCGGCAGCTGCAAGAGGCAATTCGGATCATCGAAGCCGATGAGGTCGAAAAATATCTCAATCCCATACCCGAAGAGACAGAACTCCCCTCAACAACACAAGCTGAGATGCCAGTAGAACACGAACCGACAGCAGGTAGCGAATAGCGAAACCGCGAACCGCGAACCGCGAATAGCAAAAAATGAACGCCAGATCCGCGAACCGACCCGATGTTATCACCCCAAAAGCACTCATCGTCGGACTCATTTTAGTTGTTGTTAACGCCTATTGGGTAGGCATAGCCAGCGAACTGTGGTACGCGGTTTATACGCTCGTTTCACCGTTCTCCAACGCCGTCTTCACGTTAGTCGTACTCCTTGGGCTTAACGTCTTACTGCGCAAGTTCTCACCCCGCATCGCCTTTACTACCGCAGAATTGCTACTCATCTATATTATGGTGACGATGGTGTCCACCATCTCTGGTCATGCGATGATGGCGATTCTAATGGGGACGCTTGCACATCCATTCTGGTTCGCAACACCTGAAAACGAATGGTCACAGCTTTTCCTACACCACATTCCATCATGGCTGACTGTACACGACTTTCAGTGGTTAGCGGGGTATTACGAAGGTGAATCGAGTATCTATTGGGCAGAACACCTCCGCATCTGGGTGCGCCCAGCACTCTTATGGTCAGGCTTTATTTTTCTACTCTACGGTTCACTCCTCTGTTTAGGATTGCTACTCCGTAAACAGTGGATGGAACGCGAAAAATTGAGTTTCCCGCTAACACAGTTGCCATTGCAAATGACGACGAACCGTGGTTTCTTTCGGTCGCGCGCGCTCTGGTTCGGCTTCGGTATCGCTGCGCTGCTCCGTGTGATGGCAGGACTGCACGATATTTTTCCTGTAATCCCAGCACTGCCACCGAACTATCGACTCGATCAGCATTTCACGGAACGTCCTTGGAGCGCGATCGGCTATGCCTCCATGTCGTTTAACCTTGCTATCGTCGGATTAACCTACTTCATGCCTTTAGACTTGGCGTTTTCGACGTGGTTTTTCTTTTGGCTTACGCGAGCAGAGCGCGTGATTGCGAGTATGGTCGGGGTCACAAACATCAGCGTCCTGCATCTCAATGATCGGGCTTCAGGGGCTTGGGTAGGTATTGCGGTATTGACGCTCTGGATGAGCCGTCGGCACTTTGCCAGTTTCTTCCGACACGTTCTCGGACGCGAACGCGGTGACGATAGCACTGAACCGTTCTCTTATCGAACAGTGGTAATCCTAACAGTGCTGAGTGTCGGTGCTGTCTTTGCGTTTTGCTATCTCGCGGGTATGTCGTTATGGGTAATTGGTGTGTTTTACGCGCTATTTGTCGCATTTGCTGTAGCAATAGGTCGTGTCCGTGCCGAACTGGGTCCCCCTTATCACGAAGTTATCGGTATTAATCCGCGGCAAATGATGGTTAGTATGTTTGGGACACGGCAATTGGGTGCTGCGAACCTGACGATAATGACGTTCCTCTATGCCTTCAATCGGTGCAACCGTTCGCATCCGATGCCGAATCAGATTGAATCGCTCCGTATTGGTGATCGCGCAGGCATGCCGGGAAAAACTTTAATTCTGGGGATGGCACTCGCTATTGGGGTCGGGGCATTAGCGACATTTTGGACATATCTACAAGTGGCGTATCACTATGGTGTGCTTGCCCGATGCCAAGGAGTTGTAGGTCGCTTTGGATGGGAGAGTTTCAATCCGCTTCAGAGTTGGCTACAGCATCCAAAAGAACCGGACATTAGTGCGGTTACGTTTATGTTCGGTGGATTTGCATTCGTATTCCTCCTCCAGTTCCTAAGGACACGTCTGCTGTGGTGGACGCTCCACCCATCAGGCTACGTGCTTTCAGGAGCATCGTGGGGTGGCCTCATCTATTTCTGGTTTCCGGTGATGGTGAGTTGGCTTCTTAAGTTCCTGATTCTCCGCTTCTGGGGATGGCAGATGTATCGGAAAGCGATCCCGTTTTTCCTCGGATTGGTTTTAGGGGACTATGTTCCGCGGAGCATTTTGAGCCTGATTAGCTTTGCGCTGAATCTGTGGATGCCCTCATCGGGTGCTGGGCATACACTTTAGCGGTTCGCGGTTCGCAAATAGCGATTAGCGGTTCGCGATTAGGAGATTAGAGGATGACCCCACTGCTTAAGGTTGAATCCATTACAAAGCACTTTGCTGATACCGCCGTTGTGAAGGATGTTAGTTTTACGGTTTATCTGGGGGAAATCTTCGCGCTGTTAGGGCCCAGCGGTTGTGGCAAAACGACGACGTTACGCATCATAGCAGGCTTTGAAAGGGCAGACACTGGCACAATCTCTATGGCAGAGCGTCTGCTCGCAAACGATGACGTTCACGTTTCACCTGAGTCGAGAGGTATCGGTTTAGTATTTCAAGACTATGCCCTTTTCCCGCATAAGAATGTTCTCGATAACGTCGCCTTTGGACTCCGAAAAGCAGAAAAAAAAACAAGGCGTGAGCGGGCGTTTGAAGTGTTAGATATGGTTGGCATGAAGGGTTTTCACGAGCGTTTACCACATCACCTCTCCGGCGGCGAGCAGCAGCGAGTTGCGTTGGCGCGCTCCATCATCGCACGTCCGCAGCTCCTGCTTTTAGATGAGCCCTTTTCGAGCCTCGATCCCGGGTTACGCCAAACAACGAGAGATGAAGTGCGTGCCCTCCTGAAAGGTGAGGGTATTAGCGCGGTACTGGTTACACACGATCAGGAGGAGGCATTAAGTTTCGCTGAACGATTGGCGGTGATGAGTGCCGGCACTGTTGAACAAATCGGCACACCTGAAGCAGTATACCAGCACCCAGAAACCGCTTACGTCGCCGACTTCCTTGGACAGACGAATTTCATCAAGGCTTACGTGAAAGACGGAATCGCTGAAACCCCATTTGGACGTGTAGAAGTGGACGGCGCTGCTACGGGGGAGATGCTCCTATCCATCCGTCCTGAATGCTTAACAATGGCAGCACCTAATTCAGGAAACAGTGAATTAAAAGACGGACGCATTGTTGGACAAGCGTTTAAAGGACACTATTTCACGTACAGGGTTGAAGTGGAAGGAAAATTCTACTTCGTTCAGACAGATTCCCGTTGTCGGTTTCAAATCAGCGATACCGTCCGGTTGACAGCAGCCTCGGCGGTAGCAGTTGCGGAATAGTTATCAGCAGTCAACAGTTATAATAGGCTCCGGATTTCGTTAATCCCTCGAATCATCTGTGTTAATGCCGTAACCAATTTATCGAGTTCCGCATGTACCGCTGCGTCATCCCCATTTTCAAAGGCATCCAAGACACCCGGAAAAACGACTGCAGCATAACCTGTATTGAGTCCCGGCGCGTAGATGAGATGTTTAAACCACGGACGTAACGGCAATCCCGCCTCAGTCGTCAAGTTCCGTTCCAACTGATACAATCGCTGGTTTATCTCCGTGATGTTGGATAGATCGCCTGAAGCGATGTAACTGGAGAGTTCTTGGTTTAACGAACCGGCTGCTTGCTGCCATTCGGTCAGTAATCTGTCTAACGCTCCAATATCTTTGGATATTTTGTTTTTTGAACCGGAGTTCTGCAACAGTTTCAAAGGTGTCATTAGGTCCGTTGCATAGGTCTCATAGTCCAAGGGTAAAATATCGGCGTTAGCAAGTTGCAGTGCCAGTGTTCCCCAGATTTTTGCCATCGCTGCCTGATACTGAAACGTCGGATCTCCAAAGTGCTCCATCCAATAAAAGTTGTCCTGCATAGCGTGGTAGACACCGTAAGGTCCACCGAACCCCATGCTGACTGCAGGGATACCGGCATGCCCAATAAACGGTGAATGATCCGAACCGCTGCCGAGGTTTCCGACCTGTGGGATCTCTTTCCCCTGTCTCATTTTCCAACTTTCATAAACCGGCTTCAGCGTCCACGGGTCAACGACTTTCTGCGTTACCTCGCGAATTAGCCCTCGCAGTGACGGAATTGCACTGACGTAGAATCGTCTACCTGTTGCCGCAATGTCCACATTCAAATACGCGATGGCTTTCTCCTGGAGTGTCGTTTTCAACTCCTCAACCCATTCGGTTGAACCCAAGATGCCGAATTCTTCAGCATCCCATGCGGCAAAAACGATCGTTCGCTTCGGACGCATCCCCGTTTTAGCGAGTTCTCCCAAGGACTCTGCGACTTCTAATAGTGCAGCTGTACCGCTTCCGGGATCTGCAGCACCATAAACCCAAGCATCGTGATGGTTGCCTAATATGACCCACTGGTCTGGATACTCCGTGCCTTCCAGAGTAGCGATAACGTTATAGATTGGACGAGTGCTGTGGTCGCAACGAACTTTGACCCGTACTTTCGCTGGTCCGGGTCCGATATGATACGCGAAGGGTAAACCGCCTTGCCAATCCGCTGGCACGTTGGGACCCGCGAGTGCTTTCAGAAGGGGTTCAGCGTCCCTATAAGCGAGTGGAACAACAGGAATCTCAGGAAGATCCGTGGCTTCTGCGATCGAGATTCTTTCGGCATCTGCGGTCGCTGCCCACCCGGGTGTGAGCGGGTCACTGGCGTGCTGGAAAATGTACTTCACCGTTCCGCGTTGGATCGCATCGGCAGAACGCCATGGCCCTCGAGGATAGACATCCCCACGCATGTAGCCATCATCGGCAGGATCAGAGTAAAGAATCAACCCAACTGCGCCGTTATCACCAGCGACTTTGGCTTTCACACCGCGGTAGCTACCGCCGTATCGGGCAATACATATCTTACCACTCACTGAGATGCCTTGATCGCTGAGAATTTGGTAATCTTCGGGCAATCCCTTGTTGACATAGACGAGCTCCGCGGTTACGTCGCCATCGGGTGAGTAGGCGTTATAGCCCGCTACAATCTCGGTTTCGTAAGAGTCTTTGTCCCATTCCCAACTCGCCTCTTTGCCAAAGATAACGTATTCGGTAGGCGAGATGAGCTCAACACGTACCTCAAGTGGATACGGAAGGTAGACTTTATATTCATACATCTGAACCTTCAAGCCGTAGCCCTCAAAGGCATCGTGAAGATATTCTGCGACCTTTCGGCTATTCTCGGTACCTGCGAGGTGTGGCTCTTCACTGAGATGTCGTAACTTATACCGCGCCCTTTCTGCTGAGATCTGCTCTTGGAAGGCGGCTTCATATTGTTCTTGGATAATGGCGTTTTCGGTTGTGAAGCCGCGCATACCGAAAACGTCATAGGAAGAAAGCGTAAATGCAACAAGGCAACAGGCGAAACCCAAAATTAGTCTCCCCGTCTGTCCTTGAAAACGAAAAATATCTATTAGCATTGTAATTGGTTGTTACCTCCACCGGTTTTTTCTTCATCATAACATATTTTGTCGATGCGTTCATCATATTTTTTCGTGGCTGGCTGTTAGCAGTTCGTGTTCGCTATTGACTGTTGGCTGTTCGCCACCCGCCAATCCTATGCAAAAGCAAAATTTTTGGAAAAAAATAATTGAATTTTCGTAAAGAGTTAATTGCAAAATTGACATTGTATCGTAGTATCTGCTAAAATAGAAGCGGTACTAAAAATGACATAATAAGGAAATTTCTTAAATGAACGCCAAAATTTTAATTGTTGAAGATGAACGTGATATTGTAGATTTGCTGCAGTATAACCTACAGGAAGCGGGCTTTGAGACGGATTACGTCCGGAACGGTGCCGATGCGCTGCACCGTGCCGTTGAAAAATCTCCGGATCTTATCTTATTAGATTTAATGCTTCCAGAAGTCGATGGACTTATTGTCTGTCGTCTATTGAAAAACGATCCGAGGACGAAAAATATCCCGATTGTTATGGTAACCGCCAAAACTGAAGCGCGAGACCGTATCGCGGGATTAGAACTGGGTGTAGATGATTACATCACCAAACCGTTTAGTCCAAAAGAGGTAGTTTTACGGGTTTCAGCCGTGTTGCGCCGCATCCAAGTCGGAAACCAACAGGCAGAGGATACACAGCAGATCCAAAGGCACGGGTTAACAATTGACCTTGATAAACATCAAGTCCTCACCGAAAGCGGTCCAATCGACCTCACTGCTACCGAATTTAAACTCATCACACTATTCGCACGTTCACCTGGGCGTGTCTTTACCCGAGACATTCTGATGGATGTGATATGGGGTGAGGAGTATTACGGTATAGATAGGACTGTAGATACACATGTCAGTCGACTTCGCCGCAAGCTCGGTGCGTTTGGAGAACATATCGAGACGGTGCACGGGGTTGGATATCGATTCAAAGAGGGAACCTGACGGCGATTCCTGTTTCGTTACTCAGGTCTATTAGAAAGGTGATGTCTTGAGAATTCCCGGGGCGAAATTACTTAAAACAAGACTGTTCAAAAGCTACTCCCAAAAGGTCGGATTGCCGCCAGGGACCCTTGTTTATATTGGCGAAGAACGCACAGAACCTGTTCAAATTACCGTTACGGATTACAATGAAACACACTTCCGCGAAGTAGAGGTCCAAACGATCCAAGAGTGCTTACACTTTCGGTCCCCGGAGACCGTCACATGGATTCACATTGCGGGAATTCACGAAACAGAAATTATCGAAGAGATTGGGGAGCACTTTGGTGTTAACCCCCTCGTCCTTGAAGACCTGATGAGTCCCACCCAACTCCCTAAAATAGAGGTGTACGAAGATTATGTCTTTATTATTCTCAAGCATCTCAATTATGATGCGGAAACGTTAAGCGTTTACAGAGAGCAAATTGGGCTGATTATCGGGGCGGATTTTGTCGTTTCTCTCCAAGAAAATTCTGGAGAACTCTTCACACCCGTTCAAAACAGGATCCGAAACGCACAAGGCAGAATTCGGCAGATGCGCGCTGACTACTTGGCGCATGCCCTCATAGATGTTATCGTTGATCATTATTTCATAGCGTTAGAAGAACTCAGCGACGCAATCCAAGCCGTGGAGGAAGAATCTATCGCGGACCCTACATCCGAAGTCTTGGGAAAAATCAATATCTTGAGAAAGGAGTGCCTCCTTTTGCGCAGACCGCTGCTCCCGTTCCGCGATGTCATTGACGAGGTCTTAGAGGGTGAGATTTCGCTGCTTGGGAAAGAGACGCATCCGTACTTTCGCGACGTTTACGATCACTTAATTCAGGTCATCCAAACATTAGAGACGTTTCGTAGCACAGTCTCAGGACTGTTTGATACCTATACTTCGGCAGTTAGCCATCGGATGAACGAAGTTATGAAGGTCCTGACGATTGTCGCTACATTCTTTATTCCGCTGACTTTCATCGCCGGTATCTATGGCATGAATTTCAAGTTTATGCCGGAACTTGAAGCACCATGGGGGTATCCTGCCGTTTTGTTAGTCATGGCGGGTATTGGTCTCATCATGTTTATCTATTTTAAATTCAAAAAATGGCTTTGAGTCTTCTGGACATCCAGTAAAATGCTTTTACGAAGTTTAGTATTAACTCGTAGATAGGAGATATCTTATGAAAATTTTAAATCTACGACCGGTTGCCATACTTCTTTTCGCAATCGGTCAGTTGGTGATCTTCACGGGTTGCGCAGAATATGAGAGATGGCGGAACGGACCGCCAGAAATCAACACATTCAGCGTTCCCAAAGAAGTCAACTACGGTGAGACGACCACATTTAGAGTCGGGGTTTCCGATCCCGAGGACGATCCGCTCACCTACTTATGGAATGTGTCAGACGGAACTTTAACGGGAGAGATGGGTCCGGAAATCCAATGGACAGCCCCCAAACTCTCCAATTCGGAGCTTGCGCCGGACCGAACGGTTACTGTGTATCTATCGGTCCGGGGGGATGGCGAGGAAGCCGCGACCGAATCGGCATCTATCGTTATCTTTTCAAAATCCTACAGAGTTGCAAACGCGTTCAGCGGAACATACGAACTCGTCCGCACACAAGTTGCTGGCGAAACCGTGGTAGAAACGGGATTAATGCGACTGACAACAACAACATTTACCAGAGAATTCCAGAATAGCGGCGATTTTCTCTTCGGTTCGTATAAGTTGATTGAACCGTTTGACGGAAAAAAGGGGACGATCTACTGGTTTTCTGATGAGAGTTCTGAACCTACCGTAACGACCTATACATGGGATGGCGAACTGTTAGTCATTTTCAGTGCAGGGACCGCTACAGGTCATGTCTACCAGAAATGGAATTAACGCCAAACGGTTTCTTACGAACGTCTAAATATTGGCAAAATTTATGCCAAATATACATCCAAAAAGGAGCGATGCGTGAACATAAAATTTCGTTATCATCCGGGCATACTGTTGATAGCCGCACTAATCTTCGGTCCGCCTGCCCAAAGTTTTAGCGTCGGTACTGAACGCCGTACGGTAGAGGTCAATGGTGTTCCGAAGCAGTACGATGTGATAGAAACAAAACAGTATAAGATTATTGAGGTTCAAGACCCAACGCATCTTGCAGATGCTCCCATGTCTATTGAAGCACAAGCCATTCACGATGCGGAAAAAGACGCAGCGGCGCATCTGAATAAGACTTTGTGGTTCACTGCTGGATGTTTCTTCCCGTTGGCGGGTCCCCTTGTTTCGCAGTGGTATCAACCTTTTATGCCCACCGCGCGGATCCTCGGTAAACCCCCCGAATATATAGGTTTCTACTATGACGCGTATAAAATCAAAACAAAAAAGTTGCAATACAATTGGGCATTGGGCGGATGTCTTGTCGGGCTGCCGATAGGCGCATGGCTTCTAACAATTCTCTATAACCGTAGAAGATAAAGGAGAAAAATGGAAAGCCTGACAGAGATATTGGCACTGCATTCCGAACGCACCCGAATCAATAAATTGGGTACCTTCGTAGTTATAGGGCTTCTTTCGATTCTGTATGCAATGCCGGCGTATAGCCAGTTTGCGGATCTCCCACAAGATGCGAAAACCGTAGACCTCGGTGTGAATGGTGACGGAGCTTCCCAGACACTCAGTTTAACCGCTGTCGTGCCGCTTCCAAGGCTTAATGGTTGGGCAGGGGTCTTTGGATCGCGGGCATCCGGTGAAGGTGAAGTCCTTTCTGAAATCTTCAAGGCACGCACACAAGGCGGCTTTCGCATCGGGACATTTGGGATTGAGGGATTTACGGATTTAGAACGGAACATTACCAAAGGCAGTGCCTTGACTTCACAAATCGGCACTTATGTCCGTCCGGCGATTTACGAAAAAGGGACGCTTCGCATATCTGGCGGTATCGGCGTTTTCCTTGAGAATATTCAGCCGCACCAAGACTTGGTCCTAAAGAAATTCGATCCGACAACGTTCCGATGGTTGGCATTTTCATCGGTTGGCTGGCGGAAACTTAACACCGTGTTGAAGTTTACACCAGAAGTCGGGTTTAAAAACTATAAGTTCTCAGCAGAACCTGCCATTACGTTTAGTCTCACCAATCGGTTAGGTTTGCGTCTGAGCGGTTCCGCAACGTACAACAGTGAACCGCTGACAGAAAAGTGGCACTATAAGTATCTGACGATTTTGCGGGTCACGTTATAGCGGTCAAACAACACCTTGAGACCATAGGGGTCAAACTATAGGTAATATAGGAAGTAGGAAACCTTGGTTTCTAAGATAATTACCAGCAAAGGAAAATAAAATGCTTTTAGAATTCATAGCAGGTTTGGAAAACCTCATAAACGCGATTATTAACTCACCCTTTAGAGGCATCCTTTTAAGCGTTGTCACAATCGTGACTTTACTCATTGTAAAGGCAATCTCAGGATATTTTGTCAAAAGATACGTCTACCAACACGCCCAGGTGGAGACGAATGCGCAAAATTTCATGGCGGTTTGGGGCTATATCTGGACGGCTATTATTGCGATTTTTGGCATTATCAGTCTCAGCGGTTCTCTGAAAACGCTCGGCATCTCGGCAGGATTTCTGGGAATGGTCTTGGGTTGGTCTTTGCAGGCACCCGTTACAGGGATTGCCGCATGGTTGATGCTTATTCTCAAGCGACCCTTTAAGATTGGGGATCGCGTCATCATCGCTGGCATCACAGGTGATGTTATGGACATTACCTTAACGCACGTCATCTTGAACCAAGTCGGTGGGACAGTCTCCAGCGAGGAGCGTTCCGGTCGCGGTATCCTCATTCCGAATGCGATCCTCTTTGGACAGACGATCACCAACTACACCTTAGAAGAGGAGTATATCTTGGTCGAAGTGCCTGTACGGATTACCTTCAAATCAGATTGGGCGGAAGCAGAGCGGATTCTGGTGCGCGCGGCACAAGAGGTTACAGCCGATGTTATCAAAGCGACCGGAGAAGAACCTTTTATCCGTGCCGAATTGTTTGACGCAGGTGTAATGATGCGGTTACGCTACAAAACCCGTCCGGTAGACCGAGCGAAAAGCCTGAGTGATATTGTCAAGATTATCTTCCATGGGTTCTCAAACAATAAGAATGTTGAGTTCTGCTACGCACATTCAGAAGTTATCTATTCGTGGAAAGACCAACCCGCACTGCCGGAAAATCTTCGTGAGGTCCAATGATGTCTTGGGAAGTCTGGAACGCAATTCTGAATTTCAAATATATTTCTATCGTCTGGATGGGATTGGCGGTTATCGGTGCGATTATCGTCTACTTCCGATTGACATCACAGCTGCAGAAGTTTACGAAGGCCCGCGCCTATAAACCTGAGAATGCTGATCGATTCTTTTTCATCTGGCGTTATGTGTTTATGTTTTCGATAGGCGGAGTGATTGTTTTTCTGTTTTCGGATGTCTTCGGATTGATCGGGTTGTCTCTAACTTTCATCGTTACACTAATGGGGTGGGGTATCCGAAACCCGGTTACGAATTTAGCCGCATGGTTATTGATTATCCTTAAGAAGCCTTACCGCATCGGGGATCGAATTATCTTAGGCGGAATAATTGGTGATGTGGAGGACATCTCGGTCATGTATACGCAAATGGAGCAGGTGGGCGGCACGATTGGTGGGGAAGAAAAGTCTGGAAGGAGTGTCCTGATTCCGAACCAACACCTTTTCAGGTGGAACGTGATTAACTATACACGAGATGAGAAATACATCCTCGATGAGGTTATCATTCGGTTAACATATCGGTCGAATATCACACGTGCCGAGAAAATTATGTCTGAACAGGCGGCGGAAGTGATATCGGACATAGTTGCTGAGACGGGTGAAACACCTTATGTGTTGTTCGAGTTTATTCCGTCTGGGGTTGTTGGCAAGTTAAGGTATCGCGTCGTCGCCGTGAAACGCCAAAGCACTTCAACATTAATCGTGGAACGGATATCCAAGGCATTTATGCATGAAGGTGGAATTGAGTTCGCTTATGTGAAACGCGAATCCCTATTAAAACCGAAAGATGAAACATCACTGCCCCCACAATATCTGTATACCCAACAACTTCATGAACGTCTGGGACAGACAGGATAGTATAAGATGGATGAATGGATTCAACGGTTAGAAAATTTACTTGAAATCCCTATAATCCCACTGGACGATCCGATAAAAGTCGGTCAGATTGTCTTACTGGTGGTTACTTTGGGGGTTTCGCTCGTGCTTGCTGGACTTTTACGAAGATGGTTCCGTCGTCTGTTTTCTCGACTGGATATCTCAGAGGATCTTGAGGGCAGATTACTTGCGTTCCTATTCCTCGTTGTTATGATTGCCGGCACTATTTTGGGATTACAGTTGGCTGGAATTGAGCCGGAAATTCTTAATATATTTTTTCATTATCCGCTGACCAAACTATTTCAGCCATCCGAGACAGAGGGTACAGGTGAAAACAACTTAACATTAGCGCGTCTTTTCTATGCATTCCTGATTGTCTTAGGGATGTTCATTCTGTCGAAGTACGTCCAATGGGTGCTGCGGGAGCAAGTGTTACGCGCCTTCCAAATCGCGCAGCATACGCAGTTTATTTTGCTTCGGTTCCTCCACTTTACACTTATCATCCTGGGCATTCTCATCAGTCTGAGTGCGATTGGTGTGAGTTTCACGAGTCTGGCGTTGATTTTTGGTGGATTGAGTATCGGTATCGGTTTCGGTTTACAAAATATCGCCTCCAACCTGATTTCCGGGTTTATCTTAATTTTTGAACGTCCCATCAAAATCGGGGATCTCGTGGAGATTATGGACGTTAACGTATTTGGTAGAGTGAGTAGCATTAACCTTCGATCAACAGTCATCATTTCACTTGATGAAAAGGAGATTATTGTCCCGAATTCTCAATTGATTACAGAATCCGTTCATAACTTGACACATGCCAACAATCTGTTTCGGCTCAAGATTATGGTAGGGGTGTCATACAGTTCAGACGTGGATCTTGTCAAGAAAGTACTACTCGATGCTGCAGATGAACATCTCGGCTTGATCAAAGAATCTATTCCGAACATGAGCAACGTTACGCCTCCTTTCGTTCGCTTTACGGCTTTTGGAAATTCATCCTTAGATTTTGAGTTGTTGGCGTGGATTCCAGATTCCTTTCAGCGTTTCGATATTGCCAGTGATCTCCATTTCTTAATCTGGCATAAATTTAAAGAAAACGACATTACCATCGCATTCCCACAACTCGATGTCCATTTTGATCCCCAAGAAGATGAATAGAGGTAGGCGGTTATGCGTTGTCTGTTTGCCTAAAATGTGGTATAATGGATATTATCGGGGGGCAGTGGATACAACCTTCTTGGGTCAAGAAACCTTCTCGTTTCATTGCTGATGTGTTATCAGTGCCCTAAATCTTTTTCAAGGGATGTGGTGAGCATTACAAAAGAAGAATTTTTAAAATACTACGATTCAGCAACTTATTCAGCTAAATTACGGGATCCAAGGTCGGGTCCTAATTTGGCAGTTATAAATACTGCCCGTATTAATGACGCTGTTCCGTATGGACAGAACGTTTATGCGATCGCCCTGGATCTCTTAGTTGATAGGCGTGCTGCGAGTTTGGTGAGACATGAGGTATTTTGTCGGGCTATCACACAGACTTATAATTTCTCTGTAGCCGATGTTTGGGAGGGGAACGCACGTTGGGAAGGGCTTCAAAACTTGACGATAGCTGTCACGCTTGATGTTCTGTGTCTCCCTGAAGCAAACAACCCACTCTCGCGTCCTGTGATTGGCGGCATGCAGTTAATTGACAAAATAAACTGTAAATGGTGGGGAATGCTGGCACTTACCTTGCGCCTTAGCGGTTTGCTTGAACTTCAGGTGGGGTGTCTTGCTGTTATAAAAACACCTATCCAGGAGATAGCGAATCGGCTCTCCAAGGCGGAATCGGAAATTGAACTGTTGTACCAGGCAACGATCAGTGAAATAAATGATGCCATCAACCGTTGGGTTCAAACAGAGACAGCAGCAGCAAATGCACATCTGGCAGAAGTCGCGGAGCTGACGGAACACTACGCTTACGGGGGCGGGCTATGAGAATTGGTGTTGTTTACTCTGGCGAACAGATACAACCATGGATTTTTCAAGGTTTATACCCTATTCAATTGCGTGTGAGCTGCGTTGCCGATTCCAGTGTTGCCCCTGAGAACCGTGCCCGTGTTGAGGCATTTGCGTCATTTTTTGAATGTGATTTCTTCACGGCGCCTGAAGAGATGTTTAACACCACAGCTCCGAAACTGGACGGTGTGATCATCGTCTCAGAGGAAACAGCAAGGGTGCCGCGCCTTCAACTCATTGAATCAGCACTTGCTGCGGGTATCCATGTCTTGTCCCCATCCCCTCTGAATTCTTTGGAAGACGGTATCCGTGTTGCTGCGGTAGCTGAAAAATACAAGAGACTCGTTATGACAGGTACGCGGTTCATATTTGGCAGATGCGTTCAGGAAATTTTACGTATAATCAGTGAACCAACGTTTGGCGAAATACAAGACATGCGATTTTTACTGGGTACCGGACGCGTCCCGTATCTAAACGACTTATTGAAATTTGGGGACTCACATTTCCAAATTGCCTTTGCGATTGTCCGACGGCTTTTTGCGGAACATGAGATACTACCTGAGGAGATCATAGGAATGGCTGCGGGAAATGGGGCACCCAATGTGACCTGCGCCGTGAGATTCCCGCATGGGGCCCTTTGTACATTTTGTCAAACCTCCAACCGCCAATGGGGAAATGATGCGTACCACAAAATCGAGATTACTGGAGAAGCCTCTTATATATGGAGCGATCTGCAGACATGGAGGCGTTTCTCAAGTGAGAATACTTTCAGGATAGGTGGCGGGGATGAGGAGATCTCGGCGAATGTACACGGAGCGTCTGGTCAACTTCAGGAGTTTTGCTCAGCTATCCAAGGGAATCGTGAACCTTATGCAGGCACGCTCCGGAGCCTTTTGCCAACATTATGGCTTCGAGAGATGTTCCAAGCCTGTATTGAAAAAGGGCAACCAAGTTTGAAAATGCGTGAGATGTATGCGGATTTAGATGAGGAGATTCAACGTCTGGAATCCAAACGCGATGTTAACTCACCAGACAAGAAGCACCAACTTGAGAAGGCACTCCTTTTAGGTAAAAGAGGCAATTTTTCACAGGCGCTCATAGCGTATCGCGAAACTTTGTAACTTCGCCTCCCATCCTATCAAAGAAGTGATTTCTGCAACCCTTAATGCTTATTGAAGCGTTATGCATCAAGAAAGTAACGATAAAATGAATCAGAAAACTGCAACGCAGCCACACAACGTTGCTCGGAATATCATCTCCGAATCTGCTCAGATGCAAGCAGTCTTCCGATATGTTAAACGCGTTGCTCCTACAAAAGCGACTGTCCTCATCACAGGTGAAACCGGGGTGGGTAAAGAAATCGTTGCACAAGCGATTCATGAGAGTAGCCGGCGTAGAAACCGCCCCTTTAAAATAGTGAACTGTGGTGCAATTCCTACAGAACTCATTGATAGCGAACTCTTCGGACACGAAAAGGGCGCTTTTACGAGTGCGATAAACGAGCATCGCGGTGTTTTTGAACAGGCGGATGGGGGAACATTGTTTTTGGATGAGGTGGGTGAAATGCCTTTTGAAGCACAAGTGAAACTTCTCCGTGTGCTGGAAAAGCAGGAATTCACGCGGGTTGGTGGAGAGGACGTTATCAAAGTGGATGTCCGTGTGATAGCAGCGACGAACATTAACCTTAAAACTGCAGTGAATGAAAAAAGATTTAGAGAAGATCTCTACTATCGCTTGAACCTCTTTCGTATCCAAATTCCACCGCTCCGCAATCGTCGTTCGGATATCGCGCCGCTGGCGTTCAATTTTGTGTCTCAATTAAACGAACAATATAACAAATCAATTACCTGTATAACGCCAGAAACGGTGAACTATCTCCAGACTGTTGACTGGTACGGTAATGCTCGCGAGCTTAGGAATGTAATAGAAACCGCGGTTATCTTAACAGATGATGAAGAGTTAAAAAAAGAAACTGTTGAGACGGCAGTAGAAAATTTAAATGAAGTAGATGAAAACTTCCATAGAAGTTCGGCGGCACTCAGAGATTTAGCCGCCGTTGAGATGGAGAATTTAGCAGAACCCAACGGATCCGCCCACCCAATAGATGGAAACGCCAGAGATAAACTCTCGGAATTAGTCCAAGACGGAACGATGTCCGAGATAACCGCTTATATTGCCTTGATGAGATATGAGTCCGAAATTCCACATTCTACGAAACAGTCTATTGCCAAGCGTCTCCACATATCTGTGCCTACCTTGGATAAGTATTGCGCCTTGGCTGAGAAAGATAGTTAGCGTGATACTCACAACGCCTAAAGGCGTGTGCTTCTTGCTTCGTCGTCCACAGCCTCCAAATAGAGGACTTACACGGACTCCACAAGCGTTTTACGTCTCGGTGTATCCCACCGCGACCTGTTTTAAGTTAATGGCTGCGTTAACATCTCGGTCTATAGACGTTCCGCAGTGGCTACAACGATAGGTTCTCTCCGAAAGTGTTAAGTCCATTTTCTTGTGTCCGCAGTTACTGCAGTTTTTAGAACTGGCGAAAAACCTATCTGCCTGCACAATCGGAATGCCAAGCGTTTCCGCTTTGGTCTTAAGTTTCTCAAGAAAGCCACCTAACGCTGCGTCTGATAACGCCTTCGCAAGTTTTCGGTTGTTGAGAAGGTTGGTAACTTGTAGCGTCTCAATACCGATACGACTTGCTTTTGAGACGATCTCTGTCGTTGCCTTATGGTGAGCGTCGCGTCGGATACAAGCAATTCGGTAATGTAGGCGTTCTACAATGTGCTTTTGCTTATACCAGTTTTGAGAGAGAAACTTTTTACGACTTAACTTGCGTTGCTCACGCGCTAACTTTCGCTCATAGCGTTTTAGGGGTTTCGGGTTCTCGTATTTCGTGCCATCATCAAGGGTTGCTAAAGTGTGGATACCTACGTCTATGCCGATTGTGGGGTGCGTTGATATGTCAACGACTTCGGTGTTCTCCACTTCTACGGATACAGACGCAAACCAACGGTGTGCAGTCCTTGAGATGGTAACAGATACGATTTTACCAACAAACCTTAATTCTTGGAAAGTGCGTATCCAACCGATTTTGGGTAACTTGATACGTTTGCCAAGAAACTTAACAGATTGTTCGTCTGTTTGATAGGAATGTTTACAACCGCGCTTTTTAAACTTTGGAAACTTCGTACGTTTTGCTAACCAGTTCTCAACCGCTTTGCCAAGATGATCAATTGCGTATTTGGCAGCACGTTGATCTTGTGCGTGTGTCCAATGAATAGCTTTCTTTTTCTCATTAAATTGGTTCGCAAGCCTATTTTTTGATAAAAAGGTATCCGATGCAAGTGCTACTTTAAAATCAGACAAGGCAGCATTATAGGCAAACTTCGCATAACCGCACTGTTGATAGAACCACGCAATTTGATCGCGATTTGGGCGTAAGGTTATTTTATGTGTCTTTATCATGGGGTATCACATATCACACTTTTAACCCTTTTCCAGTGGGTAGGCAGACACGTAACCAAGCGGTTACGCTGGAAATGTCTGCCAATATGATAGTATAATTATACCACAAAAGACACTTAAAAGCAAATGTTTTTTGATACCAACTCACGAAACACGCGGGTTGGACCCAAAGCTAAACCTTTGGGCTTGTTAAGGTTTATCCGTCAAACCGAAAAATAGATAGCCCTACCCTCCGCGTTGATTGACATACCAATCTGAAACCCAACTTATTTTTAAAATGCTTGGACTTTGGCAAGACCAATTTTTTTTCAAGACAAAAAAAATTAGCATCTGTCACAAAATTTTTTTCGTTTTTGCGCAGGCCAGCAGGAAAGGAAATTCACTCAATTTAGCATCGATATAATGTTATAAAGTCTCACTATTACCGGCTTTTATCTTATGTAAGATAGAAAAGTGATTAATAAAAGATCAAGGGGTGGGACAATTGGCACAGTTTTTGCTTAACAAGTTGTAATACGCGCCGTATGTTTCTTTTCCCAAATTTTTGTATGTTAAAGAGTAAGCATTCTGTTTATGGCGCGCGAATTTAAAAGGAAAAAATAAAAAAAATGAGCAATAACGAACAGAACAACGGATTACCAACCCTACTTGCCTTTTTCACAGGCTTCATGGCTGGTGCGGTGATTGGTCTTCTCTATGCCCCGACTTCAGGTGAGAAAACTCGAGAGCAAATTTGGAGCACCGCCCTTGATGCGAGAAATCAGACGGTAGAGTTTACCCAACAGGCTGTCGGGACGCTTAAGGAAGGTATACAAAACCTTAGGACCGAACAGAAGAATGGCTCTGCCGACGAAGATGAAACGACTGAGGACGCATAGCTTGTATGAAGTTTAAGTATTTATAGTAAAGTTTAGAATTAATTGAACATTAGCACTGGCGAGGTTAGGAAACCTCGTCAAATGAAAGAGAAGTTGAACATGATTTCAGAACCAGAGCAGCAATCCACATCCGAACAAGGACTCGGATTCGGGACCGCCCCAGTGTTTCTCACCTCAGTTACGACAATACTGGGGGCGATTCTTTTCTTGCGGTTCGGTTATGCTGTGGCGAACGTCGGGCTTTGGGGAACCCTTATGATTGTGCTCCTGGGCCATCTCGTAACGATTCCAACTGTATTAGCAGTATCCGAGATTGCGACCAATCGCCGTGTCGCAGGCGGCGGGGCGTATTACATCGTGAGCCGCTCCTTCGGTACAAGCATTGGCGGGGCAATCGGACTTGCATTGTATCTTTCCCAAGCCATCTCAGTTGCTTTCTACATGGTGGCATTTGCTGAAGCTTTTGGCCCCGTCTATGAATGGGTATCCGGTCGGTATGAAATACAACTTGATGCCCGTTGGGTGAGTGTGCCTGGCACCGTCTTGCTGATCGTACTGATGCTGACGAAAGGCGCAAATATGGGGATGTCAGTATTATGGGGTGTTAGCGTGATCCTCGGGGCATCCATAGCTACCTTTTTCTTAGGGCAGGGACCTGAATCCATACGACCCGAGGGGTTGAATATCACGGCAAGCATCGAAAATGGTGATAATTTCAGTACGGTTTTTGCAACCTGTTTTCCAGCGTTCACAGGTATGATTGCAGGCTTAGGGCTCTCTGGGGACCTGAAAAATCCGCAGCGAAGTATTCCACTTGGATCGATTGGTGCAACCCTCACAGGGATGATCGTATACGTTCTTGTGGCTTTCAAGTTATGTCAGAGTGCCACCCCTGAAGAACTTGCCGCCGATCAGTTTATAATGGCCCGGATTTCTCTGTGGGGGCCTGCTATCTATATCGGATTAGCAGCGGCGGCCCTCTCTTCTGCGCTGGGATCCATCTTAGTGGCTCCAAGAACGCTTCAGGCACTCGGACGCGATAATGTGCTCCCGATTCCGCAGTTGAACCGGCTAATGGAAAAAGGTGTCGGTGAAAATCAGGAGCCCGTGTATGCGACCTGTGTATCAGCGGCGATCGCGATGGTATTCGTCGTCATAGGGGGCGTGGACTTTATTGCACAGATTCTGAGTATGTTTTTTATGGTCATGTACGGTGCACTCTGTATGGTTTCCTTCCTTGAGTATTTCGCTGGAAATCCGTCTTACCGCCCCACATTCCATTCCCGTTGGTACCTGTCGCTGTTGGGTGCAGTGATGTGCGGGTTGATGATGGTTCAAATAAGCCTGCTTTACGCGTTCATCTCGGTTGGACTTATGGTCGTAACCTACTTTGGGCTCCGACGGAGCAGACAAGGTCAGCGGGATTTGACAGCTATCTTTCAAGGGACAATGTTCCAACTGACTCGATGGATTCAAACGACACTACAGAAGAGCCGCGTCATTACATCTGAAGATGGATGGAGACCTTCCATTGTCGCTGTGACTCGATTCGGCGCCCGACGTCTTGGACATTTCGATTTACTCCGCTGGATTTGCCATAGACACGGGTTTGGGCACTTTCTTCAATTCCTCCATGCGGATTACTCGTCTTCAAGGGCACAAGAAGCCCGCCGCCTCGTCAACCGGTTAATCCAACGTACAGAGGTTAGTAGCGCAGGCATTTTTGTAGATGCGGTCGTTTGCCCGACGTTCCAGCTCGCGATCGCACAGGTACTACAGACCCCTGGTATTTCGGGTTTGCCTAACAATTGTATCTTGCTTGAGTTCCAACAGGAAAACCCTGATGAACTCGATGAGGTTAGACAAGGCACCCATCTCGCATCGGATTTAATGTTCAACATTCTTATCCTCCGTTCGACGGAGTATCGCTTCGGGTATCGCGCCTCCATTCATATCTGGGTAACAGAAGATGACTTGAAAAATGCACCACTGATGCTGCTATTGGCGTATATCATTGTAGGGCATCCAGAGTGGAAGCGCGCCAGCATCCGGCTCTTCGTTTGCTCAGAAACCAAGAACGCTGAGCGTGAGGCGGACAGACTCTCGACGCTTATAGCGGAAGGACGGCTGCCTATCTCAAGGCAAAGGGTGACCTCCGTCTCCTACGACAGCAAAACGGCTTTAGAAGCAGAAGTGGATCGCAGATCTTCTCAGGCTGACCTTGTTATGGTAGGTTTATCGGAGCAAGATTTGGAGGTTGACAAATTCGCCGAGACCTTACAGTCGTTTGCGGCAGCCAACGATGTCCTATTTGTTCATTCAGCTGAACAAATTTCGATTGATTAGTAGAAAAATCTTGATTTTTGGCGTTTTTTTACGATTACAGATGAGACACAATAACATGACGCACCAAAACACACAAACTATATGGAACATAGCAAAGGGACACAGTCCAATCGTAGCAGCAGCGATTCATGATGGGCATCGGGTACGCAAGGAAGTGTCTGAAATCCTCGCGTTAACTGATGCAGAAAGGCTCAGAGAAGAGGATCCGTTTACGGCACTCTGGACTGAGGTATCCGAAACACGAATTATAGGGACACACTCTCGCTTTGAGGTGGATTTAAACCGCCCGCGTGAGAAAGCCGTCTATATTGAACCCGAAGATGCGTGGGGATTACACGTCTGGAAAGAACGTCCAAACACGCAACTGATTGACAGATCCTTAGCGGCTTATGATGCGTTCTATGCAGAAGTCCACGCCCTGTTGAGAGACGTAGAACAGCAGTTCGGACATTTTGTTGTTTTCGATCTACACTCATATAATCATCGTCGCAATGGACCCAGTGCCCCACCAGCAGATGTAGCAGGCAACCCAGAGGTTAATATTGGCACGGGAACCGGGATTGACCAGAAATGGATCCCTTTGATTCACGGTTTCATGGAAAACCTTCGGAATTTCGACTTTATGGGTAGACACCTCGATGTTAGGGAAAACATCAAATTTCGAGGTGGACAGTTCTCACGTTGGGTTCATGAATCTTTTCCAAACTCTGGTTGTTCGCTTGCTATTGAGTTCAAAAAATTCTTCATGGACGAATGGACAGGCGAACCGGACATGGAGAAGACCAAGACCATTCAACAAGCCTTAAAGTCCACACTTTTAGGTATACGAAAAGAACTGGCCAAATTGAGCGAAACCGATTCAGCTTAAGAAACCCTCCAAATCTGAAACCTCGGTACCACAAAACCGAGTGCGAGGTTGATTGCGTTGGTTGAGGAAACATGAGAAAAATGGAAGATCAATCAAAAGCAAGTAATAAAGTTATCAGTGATCGGTTCATCAGGACGGTTTGTTCTCGACTTGCCGAAAACAAGCAGGTACGTCGCACGCTTCCTGACCATGGACGGTTGCATATTGATCGGCAATTGCCATTTCTCTGTGTCTATCGATATCCACCAAGGCGCAAAGATGCTGGTACAGAACGTCTTGTTATAGGACAACCATCTTATCTGATTGCTTCAGGCGACAAGCAAACTCGGGAAAGTCTATCTAAACTCATTCAGAATATAGTCCAGACATTATCACGCGAGTTTGGAGCATTTCTTATTTTGGAGATTTGGAGCAGCGGAAAAAGGGGAAATGACCTTGATGTTGATACGTTTACAACGGCACCGGAATTCCGGATTACAGCACAATCAAATCTGAGTCCCTTTAGAACCGTTGAGACGCTCGCGGAGGCACTCCGCCTCGTTCGCGTCCGAAAACAGACGACTACCGTCAAAATTGCGAGGCACCGAAAAATAGCTCCGCTCGGTTTACCGGCACTTTTACCAAACCCAGTTCTCAAGGAAAGCGGATGTGCTCTAATTGGGCTTGAGGTCCATCCGATCTATCGTTCGCCTGAAACGGATGAAGTATTTCCGATAATTCGGAGGCTACTTGCACATGAAATCACTGGGGTGCTGCAGAAAACCTTTTTTCAATTCTCACGGACACAAACGACCCATCGTCCCACACATTTTCATGTTCTGGGGCGTCGGGCAGTCGTTAAAGCAGTTTGGAAAATAGACACAGAACTTGCCGAAATTAGTAACGCCTTTGATTTTCTGCTACAGGTTACACCCATCAACACAGAATCGGCGTATGCATCATTTAGACGTTCACATTTTGAACGCACACCCGTTTTTTACTATCGTCCACAACCCTTTGACGCTGCAATGCTCAAACGTAAGCTCTGGAACACTCGACTCGAAAGTATAGAAGACCCCACGCTTGGTTACCTCTTTCGGGAAAAGCGGTATGAACTTGACATACAACTCACGATGCTGAGTCATATCGATACACCGCGGTTTTTTCACGGGAGCTTGCAGCTTTTTGGCGGTGTAGAAGACGAGCTATTGGAACTTGCTGAGAAAATAGTAGAACAAGTGCCTTCGCACAGTCGCGAGAGGGGATCTAAGATTAGACTTGATGCCACGGCTTTTGCGAAACGCGTCGAAGAGGAACTTCAATACTATCGACAGCAATTACCCGAATTTTCTGCAAACGCTGAAATACGTGATGATATTTACACGGGACTTATGGTGTCCAAGGGAAACCTACTCATCGGAAAAAAAACAAGGATTTCAGATTCTCGCGCTGATGCGTTAATTCAGCATGAAGTCGGCACGCATATACTCACCTATTTCAATGGACGTGCGCAACCTTTCCAGATGCTCTATACTGGACTTGCAGGTTACGAAGAGATGCAGGAAGGCCTCGCGGTTCTTTCAGAGTACCTTGTCGGCGGGCTGAGTCTTCCGCGTCTACGACTCCTGGCGGCACGCGTAATTGCGGCACGCTGCCTCATAGATGGTGCTTCTTTTATCGAGACTTTTCAAATTCTCAAAGATACCTATTCATTCACACAACGCACAGCCTTTACTGTCACAATGAGAGTCTACCGCAGCGGCGGTTTAATTAAAGATGCGGTTTATCTCAGGGGTCTCGTAGGTCTGTTAGACTATCTAAAAAAAGGCGGAGCACTTGAGCCGCTCTTTGTGGGGAAAATCGCAGCTGAACACATTCCTATCATTCAAGAATTACAGTGGCGTAAGGTTTTAAAATCGGCACCCCTACGCCCAAGATATATGGAACATCCAAATATAGAAGAGAAATTCAACGCACTACGTAAAGGGCTATCCGTCCTTGACTTCATCAAAAAGGAGAAAAAATGAAAATCGGATTCCTCATCAATGATCTGGAAACTGAACAAGCAGGATACACAACGACTCGGCTGGCAATGCAGGCGATCAATATGGGACATGAGGCGTGGATAATAGCAGTAGGCGACCTCGCTTACGACCCAGATGAGTATATCCGCGCCACGGCGCGTATGGCACCACGCGGAAATTATAAATCTCACGAAACCTATTTTAATGACCTGCAAAGCAGAAGGGCGAAAGTCGAGCGTATTACCGTCGATGAATTAGATATTTTGCTCCTGCGGAACAATCCAGCGGATGATGCTATTGCCAAACCTTGGGCGCAAAACGCAGGACTCATTTTCGGAAGAGTTGCAATGCGGCATGGTGTTATTGTGCTTAATGATCCAAATGGGCTTGCCAAAGCACTCAATAAAATGTACTTCCAACTTTTCCCCGAAGAAGTGAGACCGAGAACCTTAATTACGAGAAGTCAAAGCGAGATCAAGGCATTTGCTGAAGAACAAGACGGGACAATCGTCCTGAAACCGCTCCAGGGATCCGGTGGACAAAGCGTTTTTCTTGTGAGACCTGATGACCTTCCAAATATCAATCAGATGATTGATGCAGTAGCCAGAGATGGATATGTCATTGCACAAGAATACCTACCCGCAGCAGCAGAAGGCGACACCCGCTTGTTCGTTCTCAATGGACAGCCGTTGCGTTATCGTGGTAGATATGCTGCTTTCCGTCGTGTTCGCATGGGTGGCGACATGAGAAGTAACATTCACGCGGGTGGGAAACTGCGGCAGGCGGAAATTACGGATACCGCCTTAGAACTCGTTGAAATGGTACGTCCTAAATTAGTTCAAGACGGCATGTTCTTGGTAGGTTTGGACATTGTAGGTGACAAACTTATGGAGATTAATGTGTTCAGCCCAGGCGGGTTGGGAAGCGCACAACGGTTTGAAAAAGTGAATTTCAACATCGCCGTTATCGAGGCACTTGAGAAAAAGGTGCAGTACATGAAATACTACCGGCGAAACTTTGACAACGTGGAAATGGCAGTCCTGTAAGTGTTTAAGAATGTCGGATGATGTCGCCTTTGACGAGATAGTAGACCTCTTCACCGATATTTGCTGCGAGGTCGCCCACGCGTTCGAGATGGCGGAAAAGGAGTAAGATGCTGATACCCGGTGGAATAAGTGCGGGATGTTCGGTTAGCGTCGCGAGAAGTTCATGGAGCATCTTTTGATAAATTTCATCGACCTCATTGTCGCGTTCTCGGATTTCTAAGGCGAGTTCAGCGTTTCGGTTAACGAAAGCATCCAACACATCCTTTACCATGGTTTGAATCACTTGTGCGACATACGGTAAATCGACGAAAGGTTTGAGGGGTGGATATTCCAATAATTCAAGACTTCGTTTCGCAATAGCGACGCTTTTATCGGCAATCCTTTCAATGTTGAAACTGATCTTCATTACCGTCGCCAGGAAGCGGAGCTCAAAAGCGACGGGTTGATGGAGTGCGATGAGTTGGATACAAGATGATTCGATTTCGTTTTCAAACCGATCAATCTGATCATCTGTAGCAATCACTGTCCGTGCTAATGCCTCGTCTCGCGTTAGAACGGATTCAATGGTTTGGCGTAGCATCTGTTCAGAAAGCCCTGCCATTTCCAAAAGTTTATGCTGAAGTTCTCTGATTTCATTCGCTAACATACTTTTAACTATTTACTCCTGGGCTGCTGCGTCCGTTGTCCTTGCAGTCTTCCAATCGCCAACAAACCTTTGACAACCTAAAGCAGGTCTCTTAACATTCTCAAATGACCCCTGATAATTGGCGACTGACAACTATTTTACCCCATTCTACCTGTTACATACTGTTCCGTTCTGCTGTCCTGTGGGTTGGTAAAGATTCTTTCCGTTGCTCCAAATTCGATTAACTCGCCGCCGTAAAGAAATCCTGCAACATCAGAAACGCGAGCGGCTTGCCTTCTTTTGTTCGTGGCGAAAATGAGTGTGCAATCGTTTGTCAACTCCCGCATAAGGGTCTCAATCTTAACAGTCTCAATAGGATCAAGTTCACCACAGGGCTCATCGAATATCAGAACCTCTGGTTCAGCAGCCAAGGCGCGTGCGACACAGAGCAGCTGCTGTTGTCCCGTGGATAACTGCGCCGGTGTTTCGTCTAAGATGCCCTTGACCTCATTCCAGAGTCCGGTTCTTCGGAGGTTTCCCTCAACAACGACATTTAACTCAGAGGTTCGGTTTACGCCTGAAATCCGAGCTGCATACGCTATATTTTCGTGGATAGATCCTTGGAATAAGACGGGTCTTCGGAACACCATCCCGATCTGTTTCCGCACAATTGTAGCGTCCTGCTCGGCATACAAAGAGCTCCCCTTAAAAAGGATTTCACCGGTGAATTTGAAGTTTGGTGTAAAGTCGTTTAATCGATTGAAGCACCGGACAAGGGTGCTTTTACCGCAGTTAGCGGGCCCGATGAAAGCCGTTATCCGTTTTTCCTGAACCTCAAAAGAGAGCGGCTTCAGAATCTCCTTTTCACCATACCAGATATTCAGATCACGAATGCTTAGAATAGATCGCTCTTTTGCGGTCATTATTGTCTGTATCGCGAGGTATTGAAATTCGCGCTCCGTGTCTCCGATATGTGTTCGTCTTAAACATTTAACGCAGTTAACAAACTTAAACGCACCAGCAAACGTCAGGTGTGTCGTATCGAAACAGCAGCGTGTCTCTCAGCGAGGAAACTTGAGAAAATACTCAACAGCAACGCACCACCTAAAAACAGCATAAATCTGCCGGACGCTTGTCCAGACTGGACTGGACGACTCCAGATACAGATACCGACGAATAAGGCGGCGGCGGCAAGTGCGCAAGACATCGCACGGCATCCACCAGCAAGTATCCGTCGGCGTGCAAGCGGCACGACATGTTCCATCAGCACTTGCCAGCGATTGGCACCAAGTGCGTACGCGGCTTCACGAATTGGCATCGGTACCGACCGAAGTGCTTCTTGGGTCGTCTTAATCGTCCTCGGCATCACTAACAAAATAAAGGTCAACACGGCGATATAAAACAGCGTCGTATCACCTTGAAAAGAGCCTGTTTTCAATGAAGTCGCATCCAAACTTTCCGCAGCCATAAGCCCCTCAACCGTTCCGAAAACACCACTGTAGGGCAGAAAAATTGAGACTGCTAAAAGTCCATATAAAAGCGAGGGGACACTGCTTAAAATACCGACCTGACTCTCGACGAAACGTCGAACCCAATTTGTCTCTCGAAGCCACTCTTCAAAGTAAAAGGCACATAGCACCGCAAACAAAATTGCGAAAAAACTAATAATTAAAAAAAGATAGAGATCGCTGAGTGGTCCCGATAGCGTCTCCGAGACAGGTATTACTGATGATACCTCTACATCAGAGACGCGCAATTTTTGTAGAAGGTACCATATTGGGATGAACACCGCTCCCAGTATAACGAGCGCAATACTCTGCAAAGCGAATTTTTGTCTTGGATTCGGACGAGTCATTAAAGAATTCATAATATTGGCAATCAGCGGGAATAGCAGTCAGCACGCTGCGCTTTCAGCAATCAGCAGTCAGCAAGAGGAAGATCCTTTAAACGGAACAGATCTTTACTGACCGCTGAGAGGGTTGCGTAGCAATCCCGGTTCATGCCACACGGAGAACCTGAATACCGTTGATGCTGAATGCTGAATGCTATCCTTATCCGTACCGCATTTGCACATAATCTGCAGTTTTGGGGTGTTCTGGTGTCTGAAACAGTGCCTGTGTCTCTCTATATTCAATAAGTTCACCGAGGAACATGAAGATACACTCTTTACTCACGCGTCGCGCTTGCGCCATATTGTGCGTCACAATTAAGAATGTGTAGGTTCCTGCGAGTACCTCCATGAGTTCTTCAACAGCGAGTGTTCCTTTTGCATCCAAGGCGGAGCACGGTTCGTCCATGAGAATAACTTTCGGCTTAAGCGGTAATAGCCGCGCGATACAGAGTTTCTGTTGCTGTTCAAGCTGAAGTGTTGTTGCGCGGACCTTCAATCTATCCTTTAGGTCATCCCAGAGGAAAACAGAGGTTAAAGCTTCTTCAACGATCTGATCGCAGTCCGTCCGTGTTAGGCTGCGCATTGGTGAGTGAATCCGCAAACCGAATAAGACATTTTCGTAAACCGAAATTGGCAATGGATTCGGTCGCTGGAACACCATACCGACGGCTTTGCGGAGTTCTGGTAAAGAGACATCTGGGTCGTAGATATTTTTTCCGAGGACCTCAATTTTCCCCTTGGTCGTGACGTTGCCGTAACGCTCGTTGACCCGATTAAAACAGCGAAGTAATGTCGATTTCCCGCATCCTGATGGACCGATAAGAGAGGTTATCTGACCATTGGGTATTTTGACATTGACATCAATGAGTGCTTGAAAATCGCCGTACCAGAGACTAAGATTTTCAGTTTCAATGCTATAATTCATCATTCCCATAGTTTAAAAAATTTAGCCAAAAGTGCCGTTGACGTAATCGTAAGTGGCCTGATTCCTCGGGTTGTCAGAAAAAATCACATCGGTTGTATCAATCTCAACGAGATCGCCATTGAGCATAAAAGCGGTGCGGTTTGCTAACCGTTTCGCCTGTTGAACAAGATTGGTGACAAGAAGAATCGTCATTTCCGTCCGTAAAGTTTTCAGGACGTCTTCAATACGCATCGTTGTAACAGGATCGACAGCAATAGAAAATTCATCAAGACAGAGAATCTCCGGTTGATGCGAGAGGGCGCGGGCGATCGTAAGGCGTTGTTGTTGTCCACCAGAGAGTTTCGTCCCAAGCGTATCCAGCCTATCTTTGACTTCATCCCAGAGTGCAGCTTGCTGCAGACACCGCTCAACGATTTCGTCTAATTCCGATTTTGCCCGAACGCTTGCTGTCCGCGGTGCGAAAGCGACGTTATCGTATATTGAAAGGGGGAGTCCTACGGGCAACGGCAACACCATACCGATACGCCGACGTAAGCCATAAACATCGCCAATCGTGCTAATGTCTACGCCATCAAGTTTTACAGAACCTTCTATAGTCGTTCCTGCCGTAAATTCCAGCGTTCTGTTGATAACCCGCAAAAGTGTGGTCTTACCCGACTGCGCAGGTCCAATGATACCGAGAATCTCATTTTTATGGACATCAAAAGAGATTCCGTTCAGCGCAGGTGTATCGCCGTAACGGACCGTCAGATCGTTGATTTCAATTATAGGTGTGGTTTGTGAATCATTATTACCATTCGTGTTCATATTTTTTAGCCACTTTTTGTGTCGCTGTGTTCCGTAGATTGATTCTCTTTTTCTTCAGCTTCCTCTGCTGCTTCGCGTTCCACGCGTGCTTCCGTCAAAGCCGATGCCAACAATCCAGAAGGAATCGCGATAAGCCCTACACCCACAAGGGTGACGAGCGCAGTGAAAACCCTTCCACCGCCTGTTTCTGGATAGACATCTCCATACCCGACAGTTGTCAATGTCACAACAGCCCACCACATCGAATCAAGGATAGAGCCGAACTTTTCAGGTTGGACATCTCTCTCAAAGTAGTGGATCCCGCATGCCGCGAGATAGACGAGCATCAACGATAAGATAACGAGTGCCAAGAGTTCTTGCTGGATGCCACGAAGTGCTGTTGCGAGCCGATCAACTGCGAGGATAAAACGGGTTGCCTTGAAGATTCTGAAGACCCGCAAGAATCGGAGGACGCGTAGCACACGAAATCCGGGGACGAGAAACAGAGACGGTAAAATCGCCAGCAAATCAATTATACCATAGAAACTGAAAATGAAATCCCGTTTTCTGGGTTCAATGTAGACCCGCAGTGCATATTCCGCTGAAAATAAAACAAAAAACACCCAGTCTAAAATAAGAAAATGCGTTGCATATCCGGCTAATCCCCACACATCTCTATCGGATTCAAGCACAAAAACGACAGCGGATGCAAGAATCAGAAACTGGATGACGGCGGTAAATGCGGCCCCCTCAACAATATTTCGTAATTTTTCTTTATTCATGTTTTTGTCTGGTTATAAACAACCACTCTACCATTTCTTTCGAGTTCGGAGATAAACCCTTAGCGCAATTGATGCGGCGTTGACGAGTAAAACAGTGGCGACAAGCACTATTGCAGTCCCGTACGGAATTCCCTCGGTCACATCTGGTACCTGTGTTGAAATTGTAAAAAGATGTAGGGAGAGTGCCATACACTGTTCCGTTATATTATAGGCGAAAAGGTTTCCTTCCGCAATAGACTTATAGAAAACCGCCCCGGTGAACATGATAGGTGCCGTTTCACCCGCTGCGCGCGATACCTGTAAAATCACACCCGTCAGGATACCACTGATGGAGTTAGGGAGGACGATACGGCGAATCGTTTGCCATCGCGTCGCACCCAGATTCCAACACGCCTCCCTAAAAGACATAGGTACCGCTTTAAGTGCCTCCGTTGTGCTGGCGATAATAACCGGAAGCGTCATGATTGCGAGCGTGAGTGAGGCTGCGAGTATAGACTCACCTAAACCTGCAAAGAGGACAAATGCACCGACGCCAAACAGCGCGTGGACGATACTCGGCACGCCAGCCAGATTAACAACAGCCAAATTCGTGATACGCGTAAACCAGTTATCACGGGCATACTCGTTGAGATAGACGGCAGCGAATACACCAATAGGAGCAGACACCAATAGAGACACTACCACTAAATAGATTGTTCCAAGGAAGGGTGCCCAGAGTCCACCGGCACGCATATTGTCTTTCGGATTCGTAAACAGAAACTCCAAAGAGAGTACCGGCAATGCCTTATAGAGGAGATAGCCGATAATGAGAAGCAGCGGGATAATCATCAGACTTGTTATGACAAGCAGGAAAATCCGCATTACATTCTCTATCTGCCGTTTTTGCCGGGCAATCGGTGTTTCCGTGAACATCTCTTGCGGCGATACCTGTACGTCAGTGTTCATATCTCCGTATTATCCTTAATAGGTTCCCCAGGCTTGGTAGAGTTTTTGCGAATCAACACGGAATGCGCGTAAATCAACGGTATGAATGCCGTGTGGCATTCCCCGGGCATTCCGTGGGGTGTTTCTTCACGGTTTCCCAACCGCACCAAGCATTATTAGGAAATTACCGAAGTTATAAATTAATCTTCATTTAGATTGTGTTGGATCAGACGTAAACTAAAAGTTTGCGCTACAAAATTACTCTTGACGGATGCCTTTGATAACCAAATCAGCGATGAGGTTCACTATAAATGTGATAGTAAAAAGGAGAATACCGATAATAAAGAGGACCTGATAGTGTTCATCACCCCTCGCGACTTCCCCTAATTCGGCGGCGATTGTCGCTGTTAGCGTGCGGATCCAAGAAAGCGGCCCCGACGGAATGTTAACAGAGTGTCCGGTTGCCATCAAGACCGCCATTGTTTCACCGATGGAACGTGCGGCACCGAGCAAGACGGCTGCCAATAGCCCATTTTTTGCTGCTGGTAAAAGCACACGATAGACCACCTGCCATCGGGTTGCGCCGAGTGCTTCCGCTGCCTCGCGATAGGAATCTGGCACGGCTTTTAAGGCATCCTCCGCTATAGAGACGATGATCGGGACACTCATCAACGCCAACATAATGCCTCCGTTGAGCATCGTTAAACCGATGGGTGCTTTGAACACAGCAATAATCAGCTGATTCATCAAGGTCAACCCAATAAACCCCCACACAACCGACGGGATCGCAGCGAGCAGCTCGATGATAATCTTGAAAGTCTCTCTCAGTTTTGGGCTACAAAACTCTGAGACAAAAATTGCTGCGCCGAGCCCAAAAGGGACGGCAATACACATTGCTAAGACTGTAACACTAAAAGTGCCCACAATTAAGGCAAACGCACCGTATCTTTTATTATTGAGTGAGGTCGGTTGCCACTCTACGCTCGTCAGAAACTCCTTCAAATCCAAACCGTTGAAAAGAAAACCCGCCCCCTCGCGAAATACAAAGAAAAAGATACCAAATACAAAGAGAATAGAACTAATACCACATAAGCGAATAAACAGTTCAATTGCTGTTTCGGAAAACGGCAGGTTTGCTGTGCTTTTTTTGCGTAGAAAATTCATATATGTTTAGCTGCTGTCTAACGGTACGAAACCGAGTTTCTCAACAATCTGTTGACCTTCGGCGGACAAAATCCAATCGAGATATGTTTTAATTGCGCCTGTCGGTTCACCCAAGGAGTACATGTAAAGTGGACGGGCGATAGGATAGGTTTTCGCCATAACATTCTCAAGAGTTGGTGCGTAGTAAGGGGCATCGGAGGTAGTAGCGACTTCTAACATTTTGACATGTGAGGTAGCATACCCCATACCGCTGTAGCCAATCGCGCAGGGCGTTCTTCCAATAACTTCCACTACATCTTTAGAGCCGTGTAAATCTAACGAACCGATACGAAAGTCGCGCGCTGTCCCAAGCAGTGCCTCTCGAAAATAGAAATACGTACCCGAATTAGATTGCCGACTGATGCGAATAATTTTGTCGCTTGGACAGGCGGTATGCGTGAGACCGAGATGGCTCCACTTCGTTATCGTGCCGTTCTCGCCATAGATCTCTGCGAGCTGTGGGATTGTAATCTTATCAATAGGTGTATCATGATGGACATAAACCGCAAGGGCATCATAACCGACGATAAATTCCTGAGGCACTTTACCCGTATTTTGCGTTGCCTGCTCTAATTCCTTAGGCTTAATCTGGCGACTGCAGTTGGCTATATCAACAGTTCCGTTGATGAGTGCAGCAACACCTGTCCCAGAACCGCCACCCGACACCTCTACCGATGCTTGGCTGGAGATACTCGTGTACGTCTCTGCCCACGCCTGCGCCAAATTCACCATCGTGTCTGAGCCTTTATTCTTGATAGTGATGTGGTCAACATCTTTAGTGAGGCCCCCTTCGCTATCTTTCGGCGAACAACTGCTAACAACAACGGCACCTGTTAGGATGACTAAAATATTTATGATGAAGGACAGTATCCGATTGTATTTCTGCATAAATTTGCCTTCCTTGCTTGATTCTGCCGTAAATTATAGCATTTAATTGTTACGAAAATAAGACAAAAGCCGGAATTTTTGTAATTTGCTATCATCATGGGAAGAAAACGGTTGGTCTCAGGAGACAAAGGCGAATACACTATATCAAATCTAACGCTTTTTATTTGGCTTTCGCAGCCGGATCGTGCTATATTATATACCCAAGTTACTACTGACACGATTTTAGACCTGCATACCTTATTTTTTACTGAAAACTGTCGATGATCCAGGCATTTTGTAGCGTAAACTTTCAGTTTGCGCACGCAGATGCACAATCTAAAAGATTATGCTACAGGGCAGCAACTTACGTATTATATACACGAGGAATGGAGGTAGAAACAATGGCAAAGTCTATAGCTGAAGTACTCACCAAACAAATGATCGAACTCGGATAACTGGACTCATATTATATTATACCAATTCTAATTGATAATTCCTCTTAAAAGGTTGGCTATTTTTCAGCACTGCTCGGTGCGGTTAGAAACCGCACCTACCGGGTGTGACGTGAGTGGGTTCGGTTAATGCGAGATAAACTTTTAGAAATGGTATTAGATTACAAGCGAGGAGAATATTATTGTGGAAGCGAAATTTGAGGAACTTAAAACCCGGCTGCTTGAGATAAACGATATATCGTCCGCTGCAGGATTGCTCCATTGGGACCAATCCACCTATATGCCCCCTGGCGGTGCTGCGGCGCGCGGTCGCCAAATGGCAACGCTTAGTCGTTTGTCACACGAAAAATTCACTGATCCCGTCATCGGGAAATTGCTTGATGCACTCGAACCTTACGAAAAAAGTCTCTCTTACGATTCCGACGAAGCGAGCCTCATCCGCGTCACACGCCGAAAATATGAACGCGCCATTAAAATACCCGCAGAATTCACGGCTGAGGTGGCAAATCATAGTGCGGAATCTTTCCAGGTATGGACCGAGGCACGTCCGGCAGACGACTTTGAGCGGGTCCGTCCCTACTTGGAAAAAACGCTGGATTACAGCAGACAGGCAGCAAACTTCTTTCCGGGCTATGATCATATCGCAGATCCACTCATTGAAGCGAGCGAGTACGGGATGAAAGCGACAGAGGTGAGTCGTATCTTCGCCGAACTCCGTGAAGAACTCGTTCCAATTGTTGCTGCGATCACATCACAGGAACCCGCCGATGATTCGTGTTTGCATCAATACTTTCCAGAAGAAAAACAACTCGAATTTGGATTAGAAGTTGCTGAGCAGTTTGGTTACGATATGAATCGCGGGCGGCAGGACAAAACACACCACCCATTCATGACGAAGTTCTCACTCGGCGATGTCCGGATTACAACGCGAACAAAGGAGAATTTTCTCGGTGATGCGCTGTTCAGCACGCTCCATGAGACTGGACACGCACTGTATGAGCAAGGCATTCAAATGGATTTCGAGGGGACCCCTCTCGCTCGCGGCACCTCCTCCGGTGTCCATGAAAGTCAGTCGAGACTCTGGGAGAATCTGGTCGGGCGGAGTCGCGGGTTTTGGTATCACTACTATCCGAAACTCCAAAGCGTTTTTCCTGAGCAGCTCGGTACTGTATCTCGGGACACATTCAATCGTGCCATCAACAAAGTAGAATGCTCTCTCATCCGCACAAATGCCGACGAGGTAACATATAACCTCCATGTTATGCTGCGCTTCGATCTTGAATTGGCACTGTTAGAAGGAAAACTTGAGATCCGAGACATCCGCAATGCGTGGCGCGAACGGTTTGAAGCAGATTTCGGCATCGTGCCACCAGATGACAAGGACGGTGTTTTGCAAGATGTGCACTGGTACTACAGCCTCATCGGTGGCGGATTTCAGGGGTACACATTGGGCAATATCTTAGCCTCACAATTTTACGTCTCTGCCTTTAAAGCACATCCTGAGATTCCAGCTGAAATTAAGAGGGAGGGCAAGTTCAGTACACTTCACAATTGGTTGAAAGAGAATCTTTACCAACACGGATCAAAGTATACGGCACCCGAAATCGTTGAACGCGCAACAGGAAGTCCCCTGTCTATTAAACCTTATATCGCATATCTTAAACTGAAATACGGATATTTTTACGATTTAGGCGACGACGGCACTCAGCAATGGGAGGATATGGTCAAAGCGTGGCCCAACGGGAGTGCTTCGTAAGCACGTATCTTACAAATGGAGAATTGATCATGAGAAGCGTTTGGATGTTCCTCATTCTATTCCTCTCTGGTCTGTTGCAAGCATGCGGAGGTGCTAAACTCATTGATGTCTCCAAAAGTACAACCGTACTGCAACTCACAACGGTACAACAACAGACTATCCATCCTAAACTGAAACTGATTCGCGATATTGTTGATGACTATGACTTTGAGAAGAAACAGTTAGAGGCGGACTATCAGGTGTTTCGCGCTGGGCTAACAAATCGGTATTACGATCGATATGAAAGCGGATTCTCGGACATGCGGACGCGGCGGGAACTCAACGCATTCCGAGACGAGGCACGCAAGTTTTTGAAGCAGCGCGAGATCTTTATGAACGAGATTAATGAATTGATTGAAGAGATTGCCTTAGAACTCACCGATGCCCAGCGGGTCAAATTTGCGGAGTTGAAACTCCCAAAACTGGATGTACCGCTAATGCTCCAGCGTGATCCGTACAACGATCTCCGCTATATTCCGAATCACCCGCTCGGTGGAATACACACGTTTTAGCGTCCGGCAAACATCGGTTATGGATTACTACGTCAACCTACACGGTAAGGATTCAAACTCCGGTTTGTGTAAAACGCAGCCGTGGCGAAGTATCAAACGCGTAAATACTACCGAGTTGTTGCCGGGCGATTCGGTCCGGTTTCAAGCGAATCAGACCTTCGTGGGAAATCTCTCCCTCACTGAAATCAGACCCTGTAGCAGACGGAAAGTAGGTGCTGTAAAAATCGGTTCCTATGGAGAAGGTTCTGCGACGATTGACGCAGGTGTCGGTTCTGGTTTGGTAGTGAAAAACAGCGGCGGCATCCATCTACAGGACTTGAATTTCATCGGTGCTGGGGCATCAGAGAACACAGGCTCTGGCATTTTGTTCATCAACACCTTACTCAGGGATGCCAAATTCACGGATATTCGGATTCATCGGGTAAATGTCAGCGGCTTCAGGGATTCTGGGATCTGTTTCACGGCAGAACCCACAGACGGGAGTTGGAGCGGATTCCGTAATGTTCGGATTACGCATACCACAAGCCATGACAACGGAGATGCAGGCATCAGCTGTACCGGCGCATGGAACCCAGCGCGAGCGGGTTACGCACACGCTGATTTCTATGTCGGCAATTGTAGTGCCTATAGGAACGCGGGGATCCCCGGCAAGGGCAGCCATTCAGGGAACGGTATTATTCTTGCACAGGTAGATAGTGCGACTATCGAATATTGCTGCGCTTATGAAAACGGCAGACTAAACGACTACGCAGGTGGGGGACCTGTCGGTATATGGGTATGGGACGCGAACCGTGTTCTGATTCAGTTCAACGAATCGCATCACAATCGCACCGGTAGCAGTAAAGACGGGGGTGGATTCGATCTGGATGGAGGTGTAACAAATTCAACCGTTCAGTATAACTATTCCCACAATAATGATGGCGCGGGGTACCTACTGGCACAATTCGAGGGTGCGCGACCTTTTTACGGGAACATCCTCCGTTACAACCTGAGTGTAAACGACGGTAGAAAAAACAGTTATGGCGGCATCCATCTCTGGTCAACGGGTGCAAACGGCGGTATCAGGGATACAACCTTCTTCGCGAACAGAATCCATACAGCAGCATCCACCGATGGAAATCCCGCTGTAGTTGACTGCGTGAGCGACGGGATTCGCAATATCCGTTTCTATAATAACCGCTTCCAGACCGATGGGAATGCAGTGTTCACGCGCGGTAAAACCAATCAAGGTGTCGTGTTTGAAGGAAACACTTTCGATATAAACGATATGGATCCATCGGATTTCACCGAAGCCGCTGGAAAAAGTTATCCAAAAACGCCTCGGCATCTACTTTAACACAGACCTGTGCATTTGGATTGTGACGTTGGCGTTCAGGACGTAAATCGGCAACCGTCATACCGTTGGTCAAATCGCCTTCGGTTTCGACCTGTACATAGGCATCAACACTCTCAAAATAGTCTGGAGACGTTAACACGGCAATGGGAAGGGCATCGTGGATATGAAATCCCCAGAATCCGACGTGTTGACGATAAAATTCCATGCAGGCTTGTGTCGCATCCCAGAGGAAGTGTGAAACTTTATCCTGCCGTCCCTCAATTTCGGCGCGCAACCGTTCGCCCATCAGGACAACTTGGTGTGTCGCATCAAGTGGGAAGATGTGAACAGGCACCCCAAATTGAAAGACTTCTTGGGCTGCATGCGGATCGACGAAGATGTTGAATTCCGCTGTTGTTGTGACATTGCCGTAGTCCTCAAAAACACCACCCATCACAATAATTTTCTGAAGCCTTCGCATTTTAGCGGCATCCTTACGGATTGCTTTGGCGAGATTCGTCAGCGGACCGAGTGCTACAATGATAAGTTCATCTGGATACTGCGCCGCTGTCCCAAGAATGAGATCTACACCTGACATGGATGAGAGAGTGGTATTTGCAGGGGAGTAGCGTGGGTTGCCATCGGTATCTTGCAGATGACTGGTATTTCCTAAGCCGTCATCACCGTGGACATGTGCTGCATTCACGAGGGGTTTTACGAGCGGTGCAGCTTCGCCTTGGGCAATAATAGGAAATTCGTCTAAATCAAGCGATCCGAGAATCGTGAACAGATTTTGCGTTGCTTGTTCGACTGAGATATTTCCGCAGACGGTCGTTATTGTTTCTACGCACAATTCAGGCGAACGCATGGCGAGGAGAATTGCATAAGCGTCGTCTACGCCTGGATCGGTATCTATGAGGATTCGTTGCATTTTCTGCCTTTCTATCTTGTGTTTTATTGATTTTACCACCATAGAACGATTTTGTCCAATTATAGAATGCTTTGTCCAAGGTCGTTCAGTTTTCTGATAATTTCGATTTTTTGCGCAATCTTCTTCTTGTAGGAGCGAGCTCTGCTAGCGACTTTCTCATAAAAAAACAGGGATCCCACAACCGAAGCCGGGGATCCCTATTTGGTTTTAGGTTAGTTCAATTATTACATCCCTGAACAACCTTTGTGTCTGACCTATTTGCCAAACGATTTTAGCTCACTCCAACGCGTCGTGAGTTTACCCCCCGCACTGACATCCTCCCGCAGATGCGTGGTTGCCAAGGTCGTGCGTTTGCCATCAAGAGAGACATCCTCAATCTGGTAGTAGTAAACAACGTTGGGTTTCGCAGTTGTATCTGTGTACGTATACACATGCTTTTCACTGGTAGTCCCATGACCCGCAATAATGCCTTTGACGTTGATGACCTGGAACGCACCATTCTTCGTCTCACTCCGCAGGATGTTGAATCCGGCATTGTTCAACTCAGACTCGGTTGTCCATGTGATAACAACTGCTCCTGTTCCTTTGTCGCGAACTGGATGGAAACTGGAGAGTGAGACCGGTAATGCGCTTCCGACACGGTGTCCAGGCGAACCAACATCATCGCGATGTCCGTAGTAGGTTAAGGCACTCTGAGCAGCACGCCAAGCCGACTGCATAGTGCCGGGATCGGCGGCATCTGCGTTGCCATCAAATTGACGGTTTCCGAATTGACGTAAGATTGAATACCGCTTATCTCCATTAACTTCGGGTAGGGTCCATTGGAGGATGCGTCTCGGACCATCGAGCATGACGTTGCCCGCCTCGTCTACGAACTTACCATCTTTATCCGTAAGTTTGAGGTAGAAACCTTCAGTGCTCAGGAGCGTACTGCCGCGATTTTTCAAACCTAACGCATCGCGGTGGTTTCGATAGAGGTTATAGACTCGGTTGTTAGGCACGTCGCTTGCGCTGCTCCTGTCGGAGACAAGCAGTAGGGTTTGGTTCGGTAAGATAACCGTATTTCTTTTCGCAGCATCAAATGTGAAGGCAGCATCAACAGAGGATACATCACCCTCGCCTCCATTACGGAGCTCTAACTTCCAACCATCCAGGTTAGCAGCTGTAGTCATAGAGGTGTTATAGAGTTCAATCCATTGGACGAGTCTGGCCCGAGGTCCGGCATCATACATAATCTCGCTGATAACGACGCTACCGGTAACATCAGCAATATTTCCCTTGACAGCGTCGTTCGGATAACCGGGAGTGCCGGGAGCGATTGCCAAATCCACACCGGGGTCATAACCGAGCCCACCGGATTCACTGCCAAATTCTTTCCAATCCTCCTGGTGAAGTCTATAATCGGTTCTTGACTTCTGAGCGTCGCGACCATAGGATTTACTACTGGAGGCGAGAGTGCCTTGGAAGATGGGATCCAGATTCTCTCCCGATGGTGCTTCCCAGCCGACCAAGGGTGCAAGGTCCGTACTCCCCCACGAGGTCCGACGGTTCCCAGCAAAGTCTACAATTTTATCGGCGAAAGAATCAGACGAAGAATCCCTTTTTCGGAGGTAAAGAAGGTATTTGCCTGTGTTTGGCAGATTTAATCTGCTGTCAACGTAAAACTGATGCGTTGCACCGTGCGGGAAGTCGTCACTATTTGTGATGTCAATCCCACCCGCCAAAGGTGTTTCTGAGGGATGACGATTGACAATCAAAAGGTAACCGCCTGCTGGAATCTTCGCGAGATTCTCATCAGGAAACTGGGCACCTATCGGACTACCGATGTATATGCCGCCATTCAATTTGCGTTCACCAAATACTCTTAATTGCCAACCTCTGATGGAAATATCGGTGTCCGTGTTATTGTGGAGTTCAACCCAATCGATGTTAGCAGCGGAGGTATCGTTCCGAAACTCGTTGATGATAACCCCTTCAGCAGGGATGGACGCTGGGGTTTTATCGTACCTGAAGGCTGTACCGACATAAGGTTTATGGACAGTTCCGGGCGTTCCAACGAAAGGACCGTCCATATTGGTCCGTCCAACGGATGCTTCCCAAGAATCCGCCTCACTCCCATCACCGAACGCCGCATTGTCTTTATAACGCCAACCAAAAAGAATATCTGTCTTCCGATACATGGAGACGAGATTTTCTACGGGATGCCTCCCATCTTCAGAAGCAATCGTCCGACCACTGCTACCGGGCGGATCCCATCTACTCCCAAAGCGATTGATGAGGCTAACCATGTCAATAACTAAACGTTCTTCTGTAAAGCCATTGTCGTATTCCTGAGTGTAAGTTTTGCCTAAGTTGTTGACTCTCCGGTTGAAGTAGAAACGAAGCCTCAGATCATCGCGACCTTTTAGAGCGTCCCCATTGTTGTAAATTTCGATCCACTGTTTCGAGTCATCTGATCCATCAAGTCCCCACATAATTTCACTGATGACGAGTCTGTGCTTAAACTGAGCAAGCACTGCATCTGAAATGGCTTTCTGACTAGCAAGATTTACTTCATTGAAATTAGTGTTAGGATCATCAACAATACCGGCTGGGGCCTCTGTATCTGATACGATAGTATGGTTTGACGACCCTTTTTCACCAATGTTGAGTGAAAGTTCAATCGTGCCACCAAACCGCAAGAGTTCTTCCAAATTCGGAAAGTTTGCGTTACCGCGGAGTGTTGTTACGGTAATAACCTCAGCATCAACTGTTCCATTAGGAGCAGGATCCTCACTATCACCGTCGCTCTTCACGTGAACAACAAATCCATTTTTTCTCATCAGTTGATTCCTCGGACTGTTATCGTAAACATCCACGCCGGTGTTGAGGGGAGCACTGTTCCGCAATCCTTGGGCGGGTGCTGGTTCGGCAAAAGAGGCGAACATTAAAACTAAAACTAAGGAAAATATTAATCTTGACAACATTCTTTTTCTCCAATTATAGTGGATCCCATAACTTAATGAGACGTTTTGTGCACAGGCTAACGGTTTCCTATGCTACAAAGAAAACAGATGTACGATAACTCTATTTGAGAATCACCATTCGACGAGTGACTTTAACAGCCCCTGCCTGAAGGGTATAAAAATAGACACCACTTGCGACTGGTTCACCCAAAGTGTTCCGTCCATCCCAATACGCAGCGCGCGACGGAGTTCTATACGTTCCAGCCGTCTGGAAGCCGAGAGATAACTCCCGAATGGATTCTCCTTTTAAGTTATAGATATAGATATGAACATCCGTGTCTTGTGCCAAATCGTAAGGCATCCAGGTCTCTGGATTGAACGGATTTGGATAGTTGGCGAGGAGTTGGGTTACCTCAGAGGTTGTTGATCCAAGTGATCCATTTCTCGGCGCAGCCAGAGTTGTCAAAGATCCGGTGGCCAATGCAAAGTCTTCAGATGGGTCTAAACCGGTGACGATTTTTTGTATTCTTAAACCATCAAGGTTGGCGCGCTGGATACTCCCAAGCGAATTCGTCCAGTATAACTTATCATCTTCACTATCAATAGCAATACCAAAAGGAATACCTTGGATTGAGACGACCGCTTCAATATCCGAGCCATCAAGGTCAGCGCGTTTTACAGCACCACGTCCAGCAGCTATTTCTTGTTTCCAATACATCTTGCCGCTTGCAATAACAATATCCCCAAGTTTCACCAAGCCTGTAACCACTGCTTCTGGGGTACTACCATCGAGATTTGCACGCCAGATACTGTTCGCTTCCGTATAGTACATCTTGCCATCAGCCGTATGCAACGCGATGCGTTTGGGTGAATTCAGGTTTTGGATCAGGTTCCTAATGTGTTTACCGTTAAGGTTTGCACGTCGAACCCGTCCAAGTGAATCTGTCCAATATAGTCTTTTGCCCTCAGGGTCAATAGTCAGGTCCACAGGGACCCCCGACTGGATAGTGGCGAGAGTTGTAAGATTTGAACCGTCAAAGTCCACGCTATGGATTTTTCCGGTTCTATCACTTGTTTTCTCTGTGAAGTAGACTTTCGCGTTTATTGCATCTACGGCAAGACTCGTTATATTCTGGACATTGGGTGTTAACATCTCCACTTCCGCACCCGCAAGACGATAAAGCCGACCAGACAGCGCGGTTACCCAGTACGTTAGCGGCAGTTGGGAGGCAGCGCGTAGCACTTTCGTACCATCTTTCGCCCCCGGTGTACCGTAATTTGGAAATGTCAAGTTTTCTCGATTGCTTGAGGCTTTCCAACTCCTTGCAAGGCTGCCATCAGGTACCTCTCCTGTCGCGTATTGTATTTCTCGGTACATGGAGACTGACGGTTGATCGGGTTGTATGCCTTTGCTAAGTCCCGGCAATTCCCATGATACATTCTTCTCCGCCGTCGCATTCCGGACTCTATCTATCACGCTCCATCCACCATAAAACTCTGTTGCGGGAATGACATCCCTCTCCAGATATTTACCTGTGAGTAGCAAAGCATAACGATTCCTATTAAGTGTGATGTCTTGCTTCGGACTGTAAAGTTCTACCCACTGGTTATCTGCCATGTTTTCATGCCTTCCCCACATGATTTCGCTAATAACGAGATCGCCGAATTTGGTGTTTGTGTTGGGGTGTGCAATCAGTTCAATCGTACCACCGAAACCTTCGGTTCTAAAACTATCAAATGTTTCGTTGACGCGCGCCAGCAAGTCGCCAGTGCCGCCTTCACCACCGCCTCCATCACTACTGCTACTTCTAAGGGACTTGGTAAGCACAGGATTCGCTCCTGTAAACGCGGACCAATCTTGATAGATTGTGGTCACGTTTCCGAGAATAGAACGACCTCGGTCGCGGCTGAAGACAGCGAATTCTCCACCCTTAATCACCATCGGTTCAGTTAGGGTTAGCGGAAGATTTATGGTTATTGGATTGGAGTCAAGAGATAACGTCCTTAGGTTTCTCAACCTCGCAAGTGGATGGACATTCTGAATTTCATTATCCGTGAGATCTAAGAACCGCAGGCTCGTTAGTTTCAAAAGCGGTGTTACATCCGTAATCGAATTGCCATTGAGATGCAGTCTCTTTAAGTGAGTCGCATGTTGCAGACCAGTGAGGTCCCTGATTCTCTGTTCGTGAGCGAATAGGGTTGTCAAACTTCTCATGTCTGCTTGCGTGATGGATCCTTTTTCTTTGCCGAGCTGGGCGCGGATTGCTGCTTCTAAACCAGTATCCGGTATGTTCACAGTCTGTGCATCAGCGATGTGAAGCCAACTGCAAAACATAATCGCGAGAAGCGATAGGTTGATGTAAAGCGTTTTCATAAAGTTATTGATTACCTTCCTTAGGGTATTGAAGTGGATAGGATTTTATAGGTGATCTTGCGCGGAGGTGCAACCTGTGAGACAGAGGGGCACGACAAGAATCCCACGGGTCAGCGCGCGACGATAGCAATCGTCTATCATAAAGGCAATTTCATCAGTTTTTGTCCGTTGTTTTCTGGGGATTGCTTTGGGAAGGCAAACGGTGAGGTGTGCGTTCTCGGCAATCCTTTTGTGTATAAGGTGCTAACCTAATTGTATCACAAAATAAGTGGATTTTATGATACAATTAGGTTAGCGCTGTCATAGGGACGTTATGGCAGTGCCGCGTCGATCGGTGTTGGTATCACCGTCGGCGCACCTCTCATAAAAAAGGCTGCCAATTACAAAGTATACAATAAATGTTGAAAAATGTCAAGAAATATTAAAAAAAGTCAAAAAAGCAACGCATTTTTGCGTAGATTCAGCATTCAGTGCCGCCATCCGTGGATTATTCACACCTGTTTTGTCTTATGTCTGACCTTCTGTTCTCCCCTCGCAGCCCAAGTTAATATTTTTACGGATGAAACGACAAAGCAGATGCAATTGGAACCGGGTTGGTATAACAGCATCACGATGGATTTAACCTATCGCACGGGAAACACAGATCTGTTTACGGCGCGGACACGGTTTCGATCAGATTATCTGTCAAAAACTTATCACGGTTTTGTCTTTGGAAGCCTCCAAGAAGGTAGGCGGAAGGGCGCGTTTTTTGTAAATAAAGGCATGGCACATACGCGAATTATACGACGTTTGACGCAGCATCTCTTTGTTGAATCGTTCGTTCAAAAACAATTCAACGAATCCATTTTATTGAATGACCGAAATTTAGCAGGCGGCGGTACAAGGCTGGCACTATATCCATCCAATCCCAGATTTAAGGTATATCTCGGTGTCGGGGCAATGTGGGAACATGAACGTATTAATGACAAAACACTCGGCGAAATCACAACGCGTATCGTGCGGGCAACAAACTATATCAATTGGACATGGCAATTAGACGAACGGATTACGACCAGCGCAACGGGTTATTATCAATTCCATGTTCGGCGTTTTCAAGACTATCGTATCCTCTTTGAAGGGAGCGTGACGTTCCGTTTGACGACAAAATTGGCGTTTCCGTTGCGCATTAATTTTCGATACGACAGCGAACCGCCTACCACTATCCGAAAACATGATGTGGAAATTTTTAACGGTTTGCGGTATACTTTTTAATGGTTGTCGGTTAACTGACGACTGAAAACTATTAAAACCAACAACTATGAAAAAGGAGGATCTCATGAGGAAGGTAAAACCCAGTATTTTGAAGGTGGGAATCAAAATCTGTTTAACTGTGTGCCTTGTTGCGCTGTCGAGTATCGGATGGGGTGATGGGCATCTCAAGGTGATGGAAAAGGAAAAACAGCTCGTCTTAACTGGCGAAATTTCTAAAGCACTCGGTGAATATGATGAGCATTTAAGAGGTGCAGTCGAATATCTCATCTGTGGACGCGACGGCAAGGAGTATGAGAGTATCATTATTGTTGATGCGACAGCGAAAGAAATCTACGACGCTTTAAGTAAACTCGGTGTTGAAGTCGGCACACCCCCTGGCTACGATGAAGAAAAAGATGCCCCGACATCGCCAACAGGTACTGCATTCATTATGTCCGTTGCGTGGAAAGACGGCGACGAAATGAAAAAGGTCCGCGCCGAAGAACTTATTCTCAATGTAAAAACCAAAAAGCCGTTGCAACAGGTCGCTTGGATCTACTCGGGTTCGCGTATTGTGCCCGACTTGGACAGTGAAGATGAAGATGCGATGCTGCCGCAAGCGTTTATGAGTAATGACATTGTCGCCTTGAGGGTGTTTGATGCAAGCGCGCTCTTCCAGAACCCGCTTCCTGAATCGTCAGAGGAGAACATCTATAAAAAGAACGATGCCGTGCTCCCAGAACTTGGCACTCCTATCACACTTACGATTGAGGTCAACCAGAAAATGCAATTGTACGTGCTAATCAGTGGCAAGGTGCAAGGTGTAGGTTTTCGTAATTTTACGCAGCTCAACGCGAAACAACTCGGTGTTAACGGTTATGCAAAGAATCTACCAAACGGTAAAGTCGAGGTTGTCGCCGAGGGTGATAAGGCGCAGTTAGATGCGTTAGTTACGTTCCTGAAAAAGGGACCGCGTTACGCAAGAGTCGATTCGATTGACATCGACGCACGTGCTTTCACTGGGGAATATGAGACTTTCGGCATTCGGTATTAGACATGGCGCAGCAATCATCTCCTTTCATATCTGGAATCCTTCTTGCAGCAGGACTCTCCTCCCGAATGGGAGAGCCGAAGCAGCTACTCCCGTTTGGAGAAAGCACTATCGTTGAGACCGTAGTGGATAGCATGCTCGGTGCAAAGTTTGATGAGGTTATTGTCGTGGTCGGACACTGCGCAGCGGAGATCAAGGAACAACTGCGGACGCGCCCGGTCAGAATTGTTTTTAACCCTGATTACCGCGAAGGGATGTTAACCTCGGCACAGGTGGGTATCCGATCCTTGCAAGGGAGCAACGCATTTTCACTGATGTTAGTAGACCAGCCTTTCATTACTTCTGAGTTGATTAATCAGGTTATCAATGCCTACCAACAAACGGACAAAGGAATTGCGCTTCCGAGTTACAACTACAAACGCGGGCATCCGGTTGTCTTTCACCAGCGATATACTTGTGAAATCCTTGCCTTAGACTCAGGGAGTAGTGGCGTACGAACACTTTTCAAGAAATACGGTGACGATATTCACTACGTCACTGTAGATACGGATCGGGTATTGCGGGATATTGATTATCGAGAAGATTATGAACGCGCTTTGCAGGAGAAGTGAAGGAGGCTACCGATTACATATCACACAATGTTTACATCCATCGAAGACGTTCAAGCCGTATGTGAAAAACATGCGTATATCGCAGATAAGGGTTTAGCGACGACGCTCTATCTGGCGCACCACCTCAAAAAGCCTATCTTTCTCGAAGGCGAACCCGGGGTCGGCAAAACAGAAGTCGCTAAAGTCCTTGCGGACTCAACAAACGCCAAACTCATCCGATTGCAGTGTTACGAAGGCTTGGATGTAAACAGCGCGTTGTATGAATGGAACTATACACGGCAAATTTTGCAACTTCGCATTGACGAAGCACAAGGACGTGATAAAGAAGACATCGGAACGGATTTGTTCAGTGAGGCATTTCTGCTGAAACGTCCGTTGCTGGAAGCCATTCAGAGCGATGCTGATGTCCCACCGGTCTTACTCATTGACGAGGTAGATCGGAGCGACAGTGAATTTGAGGCGTTCCTGCTTGAAGTCCTATCCGATTTTCAGATTACGATCCCCGAAATCGGCACGATCCGAGCAAAACATATCCCGCATGTTGTGCTCACCTCAAATCGGACGCGAGAGGTACACGAAGCCCTCAAACGCCGTTGCCTTTATCAGTGGATCGATTATCCGACTCTTGAGAAAGAACTGGCAATTGTCCAGACGAAGTTGCCAGATATTGACGAACATCTCGCGGAGCAGTTGTGTCGGATCATGCAGCTGTGGCGGCAAGGGGATTACTACAAAAAACCGGGGGTAGCAGAGACGCTGGATTGGGCATTGGCACTCATCGCACTCGGTAAGGCGCAACTGGATGCAGAGGTTGTTACGGAAACGCTTGGGTGTGTCTTCAAGTATCAGGACGACATTCAACGGGCACGGACAGTAGAATTATCCGAATTAGGATTATAGAATGAACCAAAACCAAAAAAATAAACAGGTTGCGACAAAAATTTCCAGAGGTATCGGTTATCTCCTTTTGGTAGGCGCAGCTTTCTGCACGATGATACCTATGCTCTGGTTGCTGACGTCCTCTTTTAAGACGGCAAATGAGATTTTCGCGGTACCGATTCAGTGGTTTCCGAGTCTCCCGCCGCGCGTCGCGTCATCGCCTTATACCGTTGAAAACGCTTATCGAAAAATAGAGAAACCAGAGACAATTGACGAAACGGCCTGGCAGACGTTAGCACCAGAACTCACACAGGTTGTTTGGAAACAGGCGCAAACACATCTCGCAGCAAACCTGCATCTCTCCAATTACGTCCCATCTGAGGAATTACAGACAGAAACAGTCGAGGGGTTATGGCAACAACTGGTAGCAGGACTGCCGGAGGAAGTTTGGCGTGGCACAACACCTTCAATCATCAAGACGGTGGAGGCAGCAATTATTCCAGAAACCGTTGACACGATCTGGAGCTCGGTGTATCGAGAAGTGGCAGTGGGAAGGCTTCAGATAGAAGATCTCGATTTCAACCGTCCACAGATCGAAGGCGCCGAGTGGAAAGCAGAGAGAGGCGCGAACCTCCGAACATCTGCCGATCCGCAGACTGCGGCGAATATATCTTACGAATTCCGAGATGACAAAACCGTCCGCATGACAGCGAGCATCTCTTCACCCATTCCAGTTGAACAGATTCGGCGGATTATCCTGCCCGTTCGCGGTGATGCCTCGTATCACCACCTCGATTTAAGCGTCTCCGTTCTACATGCTGGAACGACTCGCAACGTTACCTATCAACCGACACGTCCTTTCATTTTGGAGAGTGCGCTGTGGAAAGATGCGGTATGGCGATTGCACGGCACTCCGGGTGAACTGGAATCATCGCATATCACAATGGAACAGGTAGAAACAGACCTTACAACGCCGTCTGCAATAGAAATAGGTGCAGGAACGCAACTCCTTCTACAGTTGACGATTCATCAGCCGGGCTACCTATCAATAGTGTGGGATAAGTTTACCTCAAACTACCGAAATTTGTGGAAGACAGTGCCATACAATCGGTATTTCATCAACAGTGTTTTTATCGCCACTGCTTCAACCTTATTGACGCTGTTTTTCTGTTCACTCGGTGGTTACGCGTTTGCGAAATATCAATTTCGAGGTCAAAAAATCCTGTTTGGTATTCTTCTCGCTTCAATGATGGTGCCTTTTCAGGTGCTCCTTGTTCCGCTATTCGGATTGATGTATGATATTGGCTGGCTCAATAGTTACAAAGCGATCATCATCCCATTCTCAGTAGGCGCGTTCGGCGTATTTTTGATGCGCCAATTCATTGTCACGATCCCATCGGAATTGTTGGACGCAGCGCGCATTGACGGTTGTTCCGAGTTCGGTATCTACTACCGGGTTGTGCTACCCATTATCAAGCCAGCACTCGGTGCGTTAACTATCTATTCTTTCTTGGGTTCGTGGAACGGTTATCTTTGGCCCCTCATTATCTTGCGCGATGAGGCAAAATACACACTACCGATCGGCTTAGCGAACCTCGTCGGTATCTATCGGCAAGACTACGGCATGTTGATGGCGGGGACACTGCTCTCGCTAATGCCGATTGTTATTCTGTTTTTAGCGATGCAGCGTGAATTTGTGCAAGGTATTACTTTAGGTGGCGTGAAGGAGTAAAAAAATGGCGGATTGGACAACGGTCACGAAAACATCAGCTATCCGTGAAGGACGCGGCAAGGCGTTTACCGTCAACGGAAAACGGATTGCTATTTTCAACGAGAACGGTGAATTTTGTGCTGTGGACAACACCTGCCCGCATGCGCTGGGTTCTCTCGGTAGAGGCAGAATTCGCAACGGTATTGCTGTCTGCCCCGTCCACGGTTATGCTTATGATACGAAAACGGGGGAATGTCAAACCGACCCACGTCTCCATGTCAGAACTTACCCTGTGCTTGTTGAAGACGAAGAGATCAAGGTGGAAGTAAAATCGGATGCCTAAGCGCGCTAAAAGTCTGTGCTAACGCCTACCATGAACGAAGTTTTGTGAATCGGTTCAAATTGGGAGACCCCTTCTGCGGTTTCGACGCGTCGGAAGGTGTACTCACGCAAGACAATCGTTTCAACGGGTGGAAAGACGGTATAGCGTGCCTCTACACTGAACGCCGACTTCTCGTCGAGATCGAAAAGGTCCCCAAAGAAATTCGTCTCGCCGCCCGCACCTATATCCCGTTTTGTATAGAACGCTCGTAGCGAGAGACGTGGTACTAATTTCGATACAGTCGTACCCATATAGAGCTTGGGTTCAATATTCGTATAATCCTCAAGTGTACCAAGGAAATGGATTTGCGGTAGGGGCTGCCAGATGAGTTGCGAGAAAAAACCACGTCTCGGTTCCGTCATTGTCTCTAAACCCAAAAACTGCGGCACATCAGGCTCTGGTGATAGCGATTTCGCCGATTCATACGTATAGTCGAACACAGAAGGGATATATCCATCTCCGAAGACACGGTACTCAATTTTGAAGATTGCTTGCGTAAAAGCGAACCCGACACCAACAGCATTTCCCCATGCGAGATTCGTCGCGCTGCTTTCTTCTACAGCAGTGGTCTCTGATTCCGATTCAACCGTATCCGACAAAGTATTGAGAAAGGCGATATCGTCGTAGAGGTCCAACCGGAATGTACTTGTCTCAAAGATAGGAAACCCGACATCCAGTCCAATCGCGCTCAAGGGTTCCTCGCCTGCCTCCTGCAAATTCGGGTTGATGTCGGTGAGATAGGTAGCACCGAGTTCAAATCGCGTCAGAAAGTTGTTATTCTCTTCCCGTTGGAATGGACGTAGGAATACGCGTCCCCCGAAAATCGAGGGGTTCCCGATGTCATTGAGCATTGTTTCGACTCCAGAACGGTTTTTAGCACCTCTGAGATTCAGGCGTACTCCACGCCGATCATAGTTAGAATAACCAGACATAATCGAACCGTGCCCGATTGTAAGATAATCTAACTCCCCGAAGCGAACGTAGAACGGGGCATAGGGCTGACCATAGCGGACGTAACGGATAAGTCTTAACCACGTACTCGGGCTGTCCCACGATTCGCCATCTTCAGCGAGAATCTGCGGTTCTGTGCCTTCTGCATAAGGATTATAGAGCAAAATCAAGTCTAACCCGATACCGATTTTTCCAAGTGGTATATCCGGTTGAAGCTGCAACTGAACGTAAGTATCACCGTCAATAAAGGTTAGACCCCCGCCGTACAACCCGCTTGTTAGAAAATCAGATTGTTCCATCTCGCTTAGGGCTTTATCTTCGTCGGCGGGACCCGATTGTGATTCATCTTGGGCGGAAGTCGGTAGGATAAGGAAAAAAAATAAAATTGCAATCGTTGCAGAAACAGAGAGGCGTTTCCATATCTCCGCATTTGAAAAAAAACTAAGTCCGTTCATTCACCAACAATCCTTCCATCTTTCATCTGGATAATACGATCGGCACTCTTCCTCAATCCTTCGTGGTGGGTTACAATTGCGACAGTCGTTTGGTGTTCCTGACGTAGTTCTTGAATCAGGCTCATTAAGTTATCGCTCTGGCGACTGTCTAAGTTGGCGGTCGGTTCATCGGCAAAGATGACCTTCGGTCGGTTGGCGAGTGCACGGGCAAAAGAGACGCGCTGTTTCTCACCCCCGGAAAGCTGGGCGGGACGATGGTGAAACCGTTCGCTTAAACCGACCTGCGTCAGGAGTTCCATTGCCCGATTCTCTGCTGCGTCAGTCTTTGTCCGGGCGAGGTCCATCGCTATCATGACGTTCTCAAGGGCGGTGAGATAGGGGAGCAGGTGGAACAACTGAAACACAAACCCAATCTTCTCGCGGCGGATTAGGCTCATATCTTGCGCTGCAGGATCAATCGACTCACCATCAATTCGGATCTGACCGGCATCGGGCGTTAAAATACAGCCGAGAAGACTGATGAGCGTCGTTTTTCCGCAACCGCTATCCCCCATAATCATCACCAACTCGCTCTCTTGAATAGCGATGTCAACAGAATCTATGGCGACGACGGTCGCATCGCCTGTGCCGAAGCGTTTTGTTAAGCCGTTCCCTTCTATTATTGCTGCCATACCGTGTTCACCTCTTAAATCTCACCGCGGAACGCAATCATTGGATCCACCGTGATTGCCTTGCGCGCCGCCAGATAACCGCTCCCACAACAGACAACGAAACTGATACACGCAACGGCGACCGATTCAACAAAATGAATCGCGACGAAAATTGGTGCCGCTGCTGCAAAGATGTAGGACAGCATAAGCCCAAGTATCACGCCAACAGCGGATATCAGCGCAACCTGTTTTAACAGGAGTGCCATGACATAGATATTCGCAGCCCCGATCGCTTTCAACACGCCGATTTCCTGCGTTTTTTCGAGCATGGTTACATAGGTAATCATCCCGACAAGGATACCCGCTGCTAACCAGAGCATCACCCGCAAAAACTGCACGGCTTTCATCGGTTCATCGACATAGTATTCAATGATATTTCCGACCGTCTGTTTTAAGGTGCGCGTTTCAATCGTCTCAAATTCATCGTATTGCGTTGCTACTTCTGGAACAGGAAAGTTCTCATTGACCTTGGCGACCATCATGTTAACATGTGGCGTGTTACCGAGTAAGAGTTTTTGGGCAATGCGGACATCCATAAAGAGGAGCGGCGTGTCCAAAACGAACATGAGACTTTCCGTTTTCCCGACAACTCGCACTTTCTCATCGCCGAGGGTAATCTGCTCCCCAATCTCCAAACCCATTTTCTCATCGACAACCACTTCATAAGGAACAGGATCTTCAGGTCTGTAGTCCTCAAAATTGCTGGGGGTAAACATCCTTCCCTCAATCGCTCGCTTGGGTCCGCCGAGTTTTCCGAGTTTGTAGCCAACAACAATTGATTTAGTGGATTTTCCACGCACATTCGGGCGCGCTTGCGCAAAAACCAAGGGTGAAGCAGAGTCCGGGATTAAGCCTTGCCCTGCATTCAGGAACGCCATGTATTCCTCAATAATGAGGGAGAAACCAATAAAAGCACCACCGGAACCTTCAGCGGAAATCCATAGGTCTGCTCCCGTTGATTCAACGTACTGCCGCGCTTGGATACGCATACCGTTCATGATACCGCCTAATAGCAAGATGAGTGAAATCAGCACGGTGATACCGAGTGCTGTTAGCACGACTCTCGCTTGGCGGTACCGCATGTCTTTGAGGAATAAAGTTTTCATTATTCGATGTGCCCCTGGTTCTACATGGCAGCAAGTCTCTCATGCATCGTCAACCGTTTACGGCGATGCAGCTGGACGTGTCCATGATACGCGTCTGTATCCTTTTCAACACCCGTGTCGCGTTCAAGGAAAAGTGGAAATTCGGATGCGGGTGGCTTGGCGTTATGATACGCGCTGTTGTAGCTCCGCATGATAATCCGCTGTTCACGGTTGAGCGTCTCTAACCACTCTGGTGAGGAATGAAAACGGTCTGCTGGTGTCAACCACGACGGACAATAGGCGACGAAGATATTGTAACGCACGACATCGCTTTCGTTCGGCTCTACACGATGCCAGATACTCGAATGCATCACCGTCATCGTCCCTTTACGTGGACAGACGACCATCTCACCGGGAACGCTCTCGTGCGTATCGTAGCCCTCCATGTACTGATGCCGATGGCTTCCGGGTAACACAACGAGGTTCCCCATCTTCGGTCTCGGCAGATCCGTCAGCCAATACCCAACCTTGATTTGCAAGGGTAGATACGGTGAGAACACACCATAAGGCAACGCACGCGCCCCATCTGGATGCCACTGATTGTACTGTTTGCCACCCGGTGGCCTCAGGAAAAATTGGCTTATGTGAAGTTTGAGGAGTTCGCCGAAAAGGTCATACGCATAACCAACATGCCGCTCATGATCAATGAGCCCGGCAAATACAGGGTCGCGTTCGACGATATTCTGCATGCCGAGGTAACCGCCGGGTGTATACTTCGGATTGTTAGCAGCGACTCGGTCTATTGCATCAATATAGGTCTGGATATCTTCATCGGAGATTGCGTCCTCAAGGAAGATAATGCCATCTTTGTTAAAGGTTTCCCACTGCTCCATCGTAAATCCGGGCGGTGCAACACGATATTTCTGTTCGGTGTCCATGGATAACTCCTTTCTAAAACACAACTTAAAGTCGTGTACATAATCCGCTATGTCATAGCACTAACGAAACTTTAGGGGGTATCTGTTCCGTTCTGAGAGTTTGTTTGTGCCCCCAACGTTTGCAAGAATGTCTCAAGGCTCTCTGCCTCTGCTGCTGCACTTCCCAATTGCTTGAGCTGTTCCAAATTTTCAATATTTTCAAGTAATGGTCTTAGGGCATACACCGCTCTGGGTTGGAATTTTGAAGATAGAAATGACAGGATAACTTCAATCGCTCCTTTTTTCGCCCCTTGTTCAAGTCCTTGTTCAAGTCCTTGTTCAAGTCCTTGTTCAAGTGCCTCTTGCGTGCGGCGTTCTGTTTCTGCTTCAAGACGTTTCGTAGCCCTTTCAAGATGGTGTTGGAAAAACGTGGATTCTTGCACAATCTCCTCCTTTATCAATTGATTCACGAATGCTTCATCATAAGCTAAAGCACTGAAGATGCCGAGTGTTGCCACAAGGTCATCTCGTACGGCTTTCTCAACTGGTGCCCTCTCAGCGGCTGTAACACATCTTCTCAACCACTGCTCCGCGCTTGTATCTGCAGGTGGTTTCATCAGCGGGGCGAAAGGGAGTAACATAGGTGCCTGTGTCTCCAATACAGCCTGACCCTCTATCTCCGCGAGTCTTATCACTTTATATTGGATTAAATAACGAAATTCTTCAGTTTCATAAGCATAGTATCCAGGGTCGTTTCTCCCTGCGGTGGGTCCGAGATACAAAACAACACAATAAACTGGCATCTGAAATTCGCTGATGAGAAATCCACAATAAGCCGCCAACCGCGCCCACATCGGTTTCGGGCTATTGCCAGATTGCACTTCCAGATGTACTATCGTCTTTTTACCATCAATGCGAACTCTTGTTGTGCTATCCCCGCGGTGTGTTTTGAATGTTGGCTGATCCGTATTCAGATGCTCTATAATTTCGACGTTCTGCCTGCCCAGGAAGTATTCAATGAGTACTTTGGGATGTTCAAGTAACAGGTATTTCGTGCTAATATCATATTGTGCCATATAGGTATTATACCCAATTTTGGGTTGTGATGTCCACTCAAGCTTTACTTCAATATAACCATTTTTCGCATCGGTGACATATCATTTGTTTTTCGCCGATAAACAGGTTGAAGCGGAACGGAATGTTAGCATTAAGGATACCACATTGCATCGAACGCGTCAACACTTTTAGCCAGCAGTCAGCAGTTTAGCAAGATGTTTACATATTTTGATAGCATAAGATAAAAAACTTATATTTTTGTAAAAAATTTTGACTTAAAATGTTAAAAAATGTATAATACGCGTGAATCTGGTAAATCTCTGTAACGTGTGATAACAATGCTATAACCAATTTCGTTTCTTGGGACAAGATTTAACTACACCCATTCAGGGATAAGGAAAAAATCATGGAAACCCTCAAGCGAATTATAGGCGTTGTGCTTATCGTCATCGCGGCGATAGTCGCCATCCAAACAGTCCTTGAACCTATTTACCACACTTCCACCACAGATAGTCCGAATAGCTCCACGTGGGACTATATCAACCCACTCTCTCTGATCTCCATAATATTAGGGGTGATCTTTGGCTACATTCGTATGAGCCGTGCCGGTGAAGACGCAAGCGTTCAAGAATTCATAGCAGCGAACACGCTGTTTTATGGATTCATGTTTGCAGCGATCATCTTCCTCTGGAACTGGTTCGGCATCAGCGGTGCCGGTCAAGACTTTACTGCTGTTAGTAGTGATACCCGTGGGTTGATATGGATTATCTTCGATGCAGCACTTCCTTTGTTGAACGGTGCGATGGGTGTCCATCTGCTCCGCTCCAGTGGATAGACCATAATGAAAGCACCACTACGGCCCTGAATGTAAAGCGCGTGCTGCCTAAGTGCGCGCTTTACTTTTTTATGGACAATTATTGAGATTCTTGATAAGATAGCCGTCAGTTATCAGCGGTCAGCAGTCAGAGGTCGGGATTACAAATCCCTCCTACAAGAAACCAGCAGGCACGAGTCATAAGTCGGGATTAGGAAATCCCTCCTAGAGAAGATAACAACCCAACGGGAGAAATTTATGCAAATAAGACCGAATCGAGTTAAAGAGAAGTTAGCAGCTGGCGACCTCACCTACGTTATTTCAGGATTAACGAGTGCCGATGATATAGATATTTTCGGCCCGAACGGATTCGACGGTGTCTGGCTGGAAGGTGAACACGGTGCTGTTGATGCGTCACGCATCGGGGACCTGACGCGTGCGTGCGACCTCTGGGGTATGACCTCCATCACACGCGTCAATCGAAACGACCAAGGGCTCATCTACCGGACACTGGACTGTGGTTCAATGGGAATCTGTGTTCCACATGTTAACACGAAGGCAGAAGCACAAAACGTTGTGGACGGCGCGAAATTCGCACCTATCGGACACCGCGGCATGTTCACCAGTCGCCAAGGCTACGGTGTAGATACCTATTTTGAAGAAGCCAACGCACAGACACTCGTCATGGTTCTAATTGAAGACATCGTCGCCGTGAATAACCTTGACGAAATTCTTACCGTTGATCATATCGACGTATTCTTCGTTGCGCCGTCAGACTTAGCAACGTCCATGGGGCATATTGGGAATCTTACGCATCCAGATGTCCAGAATACACTCGATTCTGCACTTGCTCGCATTCAAGAGGCAGGACGGGTTGCTGGCACTTTGACGACTAACGCGACCGTCGAAAAATACGTAAAGGCAGGCGTTAGGTTTTTGATGACAGGTGTTGGTGGATGGATTGCGTCGGGGGCAGAAGCGTTTAAAGCATCTGCGGAAGGCGCGAAGTCGTGATTTGCCCTCCTATAAGAGGACCGGCGAGGTTACAAACCTCGCCTACCATTTTAAAAAGAAAATCGCTAAGGGGCTACGCCAAAAACGTTACTCCACCAGATGCCTCTCTCCCTTGCCAGATGGAGCCTGTCGGATAGACGTGCTCCTCAATGAAGTCAGGGAACATCTCAAGCCCCCACCCCGGAACCGTCGGCGTAATATAAGCACCGTTCTGGACTCGGATCGGATGTAAGAAAACCTCTTCTTGGAGGAAGTTAAGGTATTCAACCACTTGTGTATCCGAGTGCGCCGCAACACAGATTTGATCCCAAAGGGCATAGTGCTGAATCATGTTGCATAAACCGATACCCCCCCCGTGAGGACAGACAGGAACGCTATACTTCGCTGCCATTAAGATGACTCCGAGAACATCGTTGACCCCGCCTAACCGTGTCGCGTCAATCTGACAGTATTGAATCGCGCCACTCGTGATTAATTGCTTGAAGATAACGGGGGAGGGCACCTGTTCCCCTGTAGCAACCCCGATGCCGTATTTTTCTAAGGCACGCGCAATTTTCACAAAACCAAGAACATCATCGCGCGCTGTTGGCTCTTCAATCCATGTCGGGTTAAAATCTGCTAATTCCTTCATATAAGCGATCGCTTCATCAACACCCCAAATCTGATTGGCATCAAGCATCAAGCGCGCCTCTGGACCAATTGCTTCCCGAATGAAAGCGAGTCGTTTTTTGTCAAATTCGAGATCCTGTCCGACCTTCATCTTGAAGCAGTCGAGTCCGGCTGCCTTTACTTGATTCACCGTTTCGATAATCTGTTCGTCCGTTAAACCGAGCCATCCGGCAGTGGAATATGCTTTGGGTCCCTGTTTCCGGAGGCACTGTTCGCGATCATCGCGCCCCTCTGAGTGTGCGTTGAGAATCCCTACGGCTTCATCAGGGGTCAACGCATCTTGTAAATATCGCCAGTCGATACACTGTACAATTTTCTCCGGCGGTAAATCGACAAGGAGTTTCCAGAGCGGTTTACCCACCAATTTTGCCCAGAGGTCCCACATTGCATTGACAATGCTCCCGATTGCCATCCGATTGACACCATCTGCAAGCCAACGCAATTGGTGGTGGTCAACGAGTAGCCTATGGAATTCGCCTGGGTCAGCAACAAACGTGTCCATCTCCATTCCGACAACAAGTTGTGCGAGGTCCTTAACCCCGTAGGCAATCCAATCGTTGCCGGCACCGGCGGTGAAAGCGACAGAAATGCCCTGATGACCTGTGTCTGTCTCCAGCGTGGTTAGCACTGCAGAATAGTTTGGCTTTTTGTGAAACGGATCGGAACCGAGAAGCGTATCCGATGTGGGTACCCGTAGGTCAAGGACGTTAATCTTCTTAATTTTACCTGAAATTTTCATATTTGCGTTGATTCCTTTTTTCACAGAGTATATAATAAATGGATATGAAAATCTATACTAAATTTGGTGATTCTGGAGAAACCGCGCTGTACGGCGGCACAAGGTTAGGGAAAGATGCCCTACAATTCGAGGCGATTGGCACTGTTGACGAACTCAACGCCTATATCGGTTATGCCCAGACGTTGATTGACGATTCCGACCTTTTGGAGTTGCTGTCGCGCGTCCAAAATCACCTCTTTGCAGTTGGAGCGGATTTGGCAACACCCGCAACACATTCAAAATCCTCTGAAATGCGAATATCAGGGGACTTCACGACAGAGATGGAAGCTGCGATAGATACGCTTTCAGAAGAACTTCCGCCTCTCAGGAATTTTATTTTACCCGGTGGATGTGCCGCCGGTGCTATTTTACATATCGCGCGCGTCGTCTGCCGCCGAAGTGAACGGTGTGTTGTTCGGCTCGCACGTAAAACTGAAGTGAATATGGAAATACTTCGGAGTTTAAACAGACTTTCAGACCTTCTGTTTGTTCTCGCTCGGACGGTAAACTTCCGCGCGAACACTTCGGAACCGATTTGGGAGTCGTAAGCAAATTTTGAATAGTTCCCGCCGCATAATGAATTGCCTTGGAAAAAATAATGTGCTATCCTTAAGAATGTGCTATCCTTAAGAGAAAGAATTAAACCTAACAGATAGGACATAGGACAGGGCAATTTTCTATAAATGTAAGTCTTATTAACCTACTTTTACATTAACAAAAGGAGAAAAAATTATGATTTCGAGATTAGCGAACCTGTCCTTGATAGTTCTTATCGCGTTTGTCGCACTGGTGGGCTGCGATAGAGCACAAAGATCTGTGTTAGATGTCACACCCGCAGATGCTACGATGGATGAGACTATGATGGATATAGAAACAACGCCAGTGAAATTAGTCTGGTTAGTAGACTACCCGGAAGGTGGAAAGGATATTTATCTTCAGTGGATTGCCTCCATTGCCTCAATTTTGCAAGCTCCTGAAGAGGTCAATCGGATAAGATCTTATGACAATAGCGAGGAAGTGAGTCCACACCGGTTCGTTGAGTTTGAATTTGACAGTTTTGTTGATGCGATGACATATATGAATCGTCCGGAGATCGCTGCCGTTTTTGAAAACCTCCCCAACCACGCGTCCCGAGTGAGCGCACATACATTCATTGAGCGCTCTGACTACTCGAAAACCGGTGAAGACGATTGGCCGATTAAAGGCATTATTTTTGTTGAATATCCCCTTGGTGGAAAACAAGCTTACCTTGAGTGGGTTGCTTCTATTTCTGATGTGTTGGTCAGCCCCCCGCAGCTGAAAGCGGTATCCTCTTTTGACAACTATAACGGTGAAAATCCACACCGCCTTGTCGAATTAGAGTTTGCGAACCAAGCAGATGCCACTGCCTACGAGGAACTGGAAGATATAATAGCAATTGAGACTGAACTTGATGTCCGCGCAGGGAGTTGGGTGAATCATACGTTTGAGTTACGCTCAGATTACATTAAGGAATAATACAGTGTTGGTTTGCATTTCTTTTCTTAGGCGCGTTTGACAGGCGCGCCTATTTTTTTCATTTCACCGCGAACGCGCTATCGCCCTTGAAACTGCGACGAGATCAAGAATATTGACAACCCCATCATTGTTAATATCTGCTGCGTTTCCTTTTTCCATATCTCCAAGGTGGGCAGCAACGAACCTTAAATCCTCAATATTTATACGCCCATCGCCGTTGACATCGTGCGGCACCTCAGCACCCGAAATTTCCCATAAGAGAGTCGTACCATCACAACTACTACTCACAAGGGTTCTGCCATTAGATGAGAACGCTAAAGCCGTAATAGTCTCCGTATGCCCCTCCAGCGTCTCAATGGGTTGAAGTGTCTCTGTATCTAAGAGCTGTATGTGATTGTTTGTCCACTCCCCGGATGTGACAGCAAGGGTTCTGCCATCAGGGGAAAAGGCGACAGAGGTCACCGCATCTGGATACTGCAACGCCGCTTTACGTTCTCCGGTCTGTGGGTCCCATAATCGAAGCGTCTGATCGTAACTACCGGTCGCAAGCGTACTGCCATCAGGAGAAAAGGCGACAGCATAGACAGCTTCTGTGTGCTGTGTTGTAATACTCAGACGGCGTTGGAGGGTAGCCATATCCCACAAAACAATCTCGGAATCTCGACTCGCGCTCACAAGTGTTTTACCATCTGGGGAAAAGGCGACACACGTCAGCGGCGCGTAATGTCTGCTGAGAACGTGAAGGAGTTCACCCGTGTGAACATCCCATAAACCTATTGTTGAGATCATATTATCCCCTCCGTACGCGCTTGCGATAAGTTTTCCGTCCGGCGAAAATGCGACGGCATCACCACCCCCTCTAAGCGTAAAGACATGATTTTCAGTGTGAACCTCCCACAATCGGAGCCGGCTGTCGTTACCACTGCTTGCCAGGTGTTTACCATCGGGTGAAAATACAACGGTCCAAACATAATCAATATGGTATCTGAAATTTTCGAGGTGTTCTCCGGTCCGGGCGTGCCATAATTGAAGTGGGATGCCATTCGTATTCCACAAGCGAATCAATCCCCAACTGGCACTGGCAAGTGTTTTCCCATCTGGCGAAAACGCGACCGTATTAACTGCGCTTGTATGTTCACCAAAGGTCTTGCGGAGTTTTCCGGTAGCGGCATTCCAGAACCGGAGTGTCCAATCCCAACCTGCGCTGGCGAGAGTCTCACCATCTGGCGAAAACGCCAGCGCGCTGACATGCCAGGTATGCCCTTCAAGAATCCGTATTATCTGTTTCGTGTGGACATCCCACAACCATATCTGATCGGTTGTCGCGCTTGCTAACGTTGTACCATTCGGTGAAAACGCGAGGGCAGTGATCCCTTCCGGGAATTTCGTGTTTCCTTTCAGCGTAGCGAAAGTCTCTCCAGTCTGGACATTCCACAACCGAACTGTTCCATCATCACTACCGCTCGCCAACATTTCGCCATCTTGGGAAAATATAACAGCATTAACGTCGTCTCGGTGTCCTTTAAGCCGGTTCTTAAGTTCTCCAGTCTGGACATCCCACAACCGAACTGTGTTATCCCGTCCCCCACTCACGAGGGTCTTTCCATCGGGTGAGAAGGAAAGCGCGTAAGGAGAACCTGTGTTGTCAAAGCGCGTATCTCGAAGTTGACGTGTGGCTATATCCGACAATCGAATCGGATAGTCGGGCCATTCGCCACTGCTGGCAAGTATGGTGCCATCTGGCGAAAACGCGAGGGTTAAAACCTCTTCGGATACATCAATGGTATCATAGAGTTTTCCTGTAGTTGTATCCCATAACCGAATGACCCCGTTTCGCAAATAGCCGCCACTTGCCAAAATGCCGCCATCGGGTGAGAATGCAATCGCCTGAACGTAATTGGGACCTTCCGAGAGGAGGTTAAGTTCAGTATCCGTAGAGGTATCATAGAGCCAGACCCCTATAGAGGTCGCCACAGCAAGTTGCGTGCCGTTTGGCGCGTATGCTATATCGTTTATATAGCCTTTCCCCAACCGCGTGATTGCCCCTTCCGGTAGCCCCATCTGTGTATAATTCAGCGTAAAACCGTTCGACCACGGTAGGACAAAAACCAGTAGCATCGCTAAAATAAAAAACAGTGTCTGTTTCATAAGTGACATGTCTCCTTTTCACACAACAAGTTGCTATGACGACCTGTGCAATTTGCGTGCCACCGCCTAAACGCTAAATGCCCTATCGTTTGCCCGCCTTAATGCACAAAAACGGACAAACCTGGGTTCACGCTGCACGATATAGGGCATGCACACACGACACGCGTAAAATTTATTTGACACTGCCTCGCCATATATGCTAAATTGATTATAAATATTTTATCAAGCAATCTCACAGTCCTGTAGACAACAGGAGGGTAGGCGTATGAGTGACTTACAGTTGCAACAGTACCTCTTTGACGTGCAAGGCTACCTCGTCATCGAAAATGTATTGAGTCCAGAAGAGGTTGCAACACTCAACCAACACATCGACGATCAACAACTCCCGACACCCGGAAGGGTCCAAAGATTCGGCAGTGCGCCGGACGGTCCCGGTTTTCTGCAGTGGGGAAAAGCGTTTTGTAATCTCCTTGACCATCCGAAAATTATGCCGATACTTCAATTCCGCTTAGGCGACTGCTTCCGCCTGGATCGGATTTACGGGATGTACATGCGGGAAGGCATGCCACGCGGACGGCTGCACGCGGATTATGGTGCGACCTCTCCAACAGCAAGAGCGAAGCACGGAGAATACTACTCCTTCCGAGATAACGAGATCCATAATGGATTTGTTGTTGTAACCTATAACCTCACCGATGCTGGACCAGAACACGGTGGATTTTGCTGTATTCCGGGGAGCCATAAGAGCAATTTCAAGCTGCCACGACAGATAGATGACGCGCCTGAAGCGTCACCTTGTGTAATCATTCCAAACGTGCCAGCAGGTTCAGCAATCCTGTTCACTGAAGCACTGACGCACGGTACAGCAGCTTGGAACGGAAAGCATGAACGTCGCTCCCTGTTGTACAAGTATTGCGTTTCACATATTGCGTGGAAATCGCAGCGCATGGCACAACCGGAAGATATAGAACTCACAGAACGCCAAAAGATTCTCTTCCGTGAACCCGGCGACCCGTACCGCCACTTCCCATCGCTGTTTGACGCAGCATAGTAGAAAGTAGAGGTAAACGCTAACACCGATATGCCAAATTTCACGCAGCACCAGCTACAGAAAATCACAGCCGACATCTTTGAAGCTCGGGGTGTGCCGAGTCACGAAGCATCAATTGTCGCGGAGTTGCTTGTCGCCTCAAACCTTGCAGGCCACGATTCACACGGCGTTATCCGCATCCCACAGTATATTGGACTCATCGAATCCGGGTTAATTCAACCGGGAGCACCGATGGAAATTGAACGTGAATCGGCTTCACATGCCCTTATCAACGGCAATTGGGGGTTCGGACACGTCATCGCACAGAAGGCGATGTCACTCGCAATTGAAAAGGCGAAGTCAAGCACGATTAGCGCAATCAGTGTCTACAACTGCAACCACATCGGACGGATTGGGAGTTATCCGCTGATGGCAGCCGAAGCGGGTATGGTCGGCATCACGATGGTCAACGCCGGTGGGACTGCGCTCTACGTCGCTCCGTTTGGCGGCCGAGATGGACGACTCGCAACAAATCCTATCGCAATCGCCACACCGACGCGCAATGGACACCCAATCCTGCTCGACATCACGAGCAGCGTTGTCGCACAAGGCAAAATTCGCGTTGCGGTTAACCGTGGGGATTCCGTGCCACTCGGTTGGCTCATCAACAACGAAGGCGAACCGACACAGAACCCAAGAGACCTGATGGAAACCCCACCGGGGGCATTGTTACCACTCGGCGGGATTGCTGGACACAAGGGATACGCCCTCGGTTTGATGATTGACATTTTAGGGGGTGCCTTGTCCGGGGCAGGCTGTAGCGGTTCTGGAAACACACGCCTCCAGAACGGGGTGCTGATGATAGCACTGGACATCGCTAATTTTACACCGCTTGAAGACTTCTATGACCATGTTGACGGACTCGTTGACCACGTGAAAGCCGCACCGACCGCACCCGGATTCGAGGAAATCTTGACCCCCGGTGAAATTGAGGCACGTCAAACCGAGGATCGCCTACGTGAAGGCATCCCTATTGACGACGAGACGTGGCGGCAATTTCAAGAGACAGCAGCGGAGGTCGGGATACCCGAACTTGAGTTTTGAGCCAATTGAAGCTGCCTGTTCAAACCATTATATTCGATTTTGACTATACGTTGGTAGACTCTGCGCGAGGCACGATTGACGGCGTTAACTTCGCATTCAGCCAAATGGGGCTACCCCTCGCTTCTGACGATACAATTCGGCGGGCAATCGGTTTATCGCTACCCGATATACTCATATCACTTGCTGGAGAAACCGACCCTAAACGTATTGATGAATTTACGCAATTCTTCCTTCAACGCGCTGATGAGACAATGGTTGCGTTAGCGGAATTCTACGAAGGTGTGCCAGAAACGGTACAGGTATTGTTGAACCTAAATATCCAACTCGCTATTGTTTCTCAGAAGAATCGACCTTACATTCAAGGGATTCTCGCCAAAGAGAATCTTGTAGATGCCTTCCCCGTTATTGTTGGCGGTGGCGACGCAGCGTATAAACCGAATCCAGAAGGGTTACTGCTGGCAGTTGCCCAAACGAGTGGCACTCCCGAACAGTGCGTCTATGTAGGAGACAGCGTGACTGATGCTGAAACCGCGCGCCGTGCTGATATTACGTTTATTGCTGTGTTGTCAGGTGTCACGCCGCGAGAAGCGTTCGAGGATTATGATGTTTACGCTGTCCTTGACGGTGCGTCTGACTTATTGGATTTAGAACTGTTGAAAGGATTGCAAAATTCCTGTACACTGCTTTTTGATAAGGTATTATGATTTTACTTGGGGATATCCGATGGAAAATAAACAGCCTACTATAGGTGAGTACCTTTTGAAAAAACTGCAAAGTTACGGAGTTGACCACATTTTCGGCATCCCTGGTGATTATGTTGTGCTGCTTTTCGATCTGATAGAGAAAAGTCCGATTCAACACATCGGTACGACACGAGAAGAAACGGCAGGATATGCGGCAGATGCTTATGCCCGCATAAAGGGTATGGGGGCTGCCTGTGTAACGTACGGTGTTGGTGGATTATCTATGATCAACGCTGTCACAGCTGCCTATGCTGAAAAGTCGCCGCTGGTTATCATCAGCGGCAGCCCAGCGATAAAAGAGCGCGGTGAGGACGCGCTTTTGCACCATAAAGGCAGAGATTTTCATACACAACAACGTATCTATGACGAGATCACCGTTGCATCAGCACTCCTCGACGACGCCTTTACCGCCTTTAATGAGATAGACAGAGTGATAGATGCTGTCTATCGGCATAAGCGTCCGGGCTACATTGAGTTGCCAAGAGATATGGTGGATGTGGAAGCGACAGGCTACCAACGTCCCTCAACGATGGGACATGACAGTGATCCAGAAACGTTGAACGCTGCCTTAACCGATGCCATTGATTTTATAAACCAGAGCCACAATCCGATTATTTTAGCGGGTGCCGAGCTCCACAGATTCGGTTGCCAAAGCAAACTATTCAGCCTTGCAGAAGCGAAACAGATACCTGTGGTGACGACATTACTGGGCAAGTCAGTGATGCCGGAGGCACATCCGCTCTACTTAGGTATTTATGGTGGCGCGATGAGCAGAGATGAAGTTACGATGTTTGTTGAGACTTCCGATTGCGTTATTATTCTTGGTGCCTTCATGACCGATGTTAACCTTGGGATTTACACGGCAAAACTTGAACGAAGTCGCTGTATTTATGCGACCTCGGATAGGATCGCTGTCCGTTACTCCACGTATGAAAATGTCACGTTTGAGGACTTTATCAATAACTTGTGTTCTCCGCAACTCCGAGAACGCGGAGATATAGATTTAGAATGGGTCATGGAAGTGCCAGAACCCTTTAAGATGGTCCCCGACCAACCGCTTACGATGCAACGCCTATTTCAACACCTGAATCTGCTTATATGTGAAGACATGACGATTATTCCTGATGTTGGTGACAGCCTCTGGGGGGCTGCGGACTTACGACTTCCGGCGCGTACCGATTTTATCGCACTTGCCTACTATACCTCAATGGGGTTTGCAGTTCCCGCTGCAATCGGTGCACAGCTTGGCAACCCTACAGCCCGACCGCTTGTCATCGTAGGTGATGGCGCATTCCAAATGACTGGCACTGAACTGTCAACGACTATACGCTACAGGCTCAATCCGATTGTGTTGATTTTAAACAACCGGGGGTATGGCACTGTTCGACCCTTCATTGATGGATCCTTTAATGATATAGAGAATTGGAACTATACCCGTGTGCCGGAACTCTTCGGCAGCGGGATCGCGTTTGTTACCCGGACCGAAGGTGAATTTGAAACTGCCATGAAGGCAGCATTTGCTGAGACACAACACTTTGCCCTAATTGAGGCGAGAATTGATAAATTGGACATGTCACCTGCACTGACTCAGTTGGCAGAGCGGGTAGCGGAAAAAATTTGAGTCGGTGGTGAACTATGTCAAAAAGAAATCAGGAGATGGCAGACATTCTCCCATTTTTCATGCAACTGCTTGAAAAAGCCGATGGTTTGCTAACCCGTTTGGAAGCACATACGGCATACGCATCAAGTGAATGCTTTGATAATTATATCGCTTTCCGATGGCGAGCGCAAAACGGATCAGGGCACCTTATTCCTGTCAAACATCCGAACATCGTCCGCTTATCTGACTTGATTGGAATAGAGCGACAGTCTTCGGAACTCGATAGGAACACCCGTCAGTTTCTCCAAGACGTACCTGCCAACCATGTGCTGTTATGGGGCGATCGCGGCACGGGTAAATCTTCACTCGTAAAGGGGATGCTGGCGCGTTATGCCAACGATGGACTTCGATTAATTGGTGTGAGTAAAGAGGGGCTTGTCCATTTACAAGAGATTGCCGAGATGGTGTGGGAACGTCCCGAACGCTATATCCTCTTCTGCGACGACCTCGCCTTCAGCGAAGACGAACCGGAGTATCGGGAGTTGAAAGCGATGTTGGAAGGCGGGATCTCCGCCTGTCCAGACAACGTTCTCATTTATGCAACCTCAAACCGTCGGCACCTGATGCCTCGACAGGTCCGCGACAATCGCTACCCACAGAACGACGAAGACGAACTATATCCGCGTGAAGCGACAGAGGAAAAGGTCTCATTGAGCGATCGCTTTGGGTTGCGTCTCGCTTTTCAACGGATTTCACAGGACACCTATTTGCAGATTGTCTCTCATTACGCACAACAACACAAACTATCCATTCCAACGGACGCGTTGCACCGCGCTGCACTGGAGTGGGAAGCCTCTTCAAGTGGCCGTTCCGGACGCGTCGCCTATCAGTTCATCGCGGACCTCGCTGGACGGTTAGCACTTGAATCAGATACAACAAAGTAATAGGCACACGCCGTGTGCCATAACATACAATCAGCACAGTTTCCAACTGTGCATTTACGGAGGTTTTCATGAAAAACCGATCAATATTCTATCTAACCCTGACGCTTTTCCTAAGCGGGACGCTCCTGATACAAACAGTCGATGCTGCTCCAACAAAAGGCACATTGCGCGTTAGTGGTGATAACACTTGGGTTGTGTTCATTAATGGTGAAGAGGTCGCTGCAAGCGGAAACTGGCAAGTCCCGACTGTCAGCGAATTTAAGCTTGACAAAGGCTTCGCACAGATCGCTGTCTATGTACACGATGCCGAGCCCGGTGCTGCCGGTAGAGGCGGTTTCCTCGCTGACATTATCCTCAACGATAAACCCGATTACATCGGAACCGGTGAAGAGGGGTGGCGGTGCGATACCGGTGAACCTATCGCCGATCGGAAAGATGATTGGATGGAAGTCGATTTCGACGACAGCGACTGGGAAGATGAACTCGAAATTTATGAACAGTTCGGTGGTGGTATCTGGGGATTCGGTGCTGCAATTATGGAACAAATCCTCAAAGACCCCGAATGTGAAGCAAATTGGGTCTGGTGCGGTCCCAACGATGCCGAAGACGACATCTATTTCCGATACACTATCGGAACACTTTCCGTTGAACCTGAAGACAAACTCACCACGACGTGGGCACGCATTAAGAGAGAAACTTTGTAGTTTTCTGACATAATAAAGGAGAATCAGATGAAAAAGTTTTTTGTTCCAATAATTTTGATTTTAGCATTCGCTTTAATCGTTCCAAACGTTTGGAGCGCAACACTTCGTATCAACGGCGACAACTCCTGGGTGGGGTTTGTTAACGGGGAAGAGGTTGCAGACGGCAATAACTGGCAGGAAGCGAGCATTACCGAGTTTGACATGCCGGACGGATACGCCGTTATCGCTGTCTACGTTCACGACGCTGAACCCGGTGCCGCTGGGCGTGGGGGTGCGTTGTTTGATGTCATCCTTGACGACGATACCTATATCCCGTCCGATGATACTTGGAAGGCGGATGCCGGTCCACCACTCGCTGATCGGAACGACGGCTGGGAACAACCCGATTTTGATGACAGTGGTTGGGACAACGCAACGCAGCTTGATCAGTTCGGTAGTGGTATCTGGGGATTCGGGGCAGATACAATGCGTCAAACTTTGAAGGATCCCGATTCAACGGCATACTGGGTCTGGGCGGGTCCTAACGACGTTGAAGATGATGTCTATTTCCGAAAAACCGTCGGCACGTTACCGACGACACCTGTCGAACCCAGTGGAAAGGTTACCACAACCTGGGGTGCCTTGAAGACAGGAAAATAGTTATCAATATATTACACTTGGTAGGCGCGGTCTCTCAACCGCGCCTATCCATTAGAACGCAACCTATCCTCCACTCTCTTCAATCACTCGCGCAATCACTTCAAAAACCGCCTCAATATCCGACACCTCAAGACACGAATACGCAATCCGTAATCCCGTCTCACCCAGCGCAATCGTGCCGATGCCGTGATCGTCAAGCAGCCGCTGCCGAACCACTTCGGCGTTCCCAGATTTAAGGTTCAGACACGTAAAATAACCGGCGTGACTCGGATATACCTCCCAAAGTTTCGCATACCGCGAAGCAGACGCTACTTCTTTCACCTTCAACGCACGTCTCTTGAGAGTTTCGTAGTTCTGCTGTTTCTGCTCAGCGTAGCCGGGCGTTTGCATCGCTTCCAAGACGAGCGTTTGAGAGACTTGTGATGCGCCAGAGGTATTTGATCGGATGAGTCCACTTAACTTTTGTTCGAGGGGTTGCATCGCTGCCATTCCAAGCCCAAAGGTAAGAAACGCCACGCGCAACCCCCAGGCATACTCCTCTTTCGTCGCACCGTCTATTTTTATAGGAACGACATTCGGATGACATCCGACCAACACTCCAAAAAGCGATTCGTGCATTACAGACGCATCATACCACAAACCCGCATAGGCATCGTCAATCATAACAAGGATACGGCAACCCCTATCGGCACGCGCCACAATAGGATCTACAATCTGTGCTGCTTCTGTCTGAGTAACGGCGTAGCCGGTCGGATTGTGCGGAAAATTCAGAAGAACCAGTAACTTTTCACCCGTGGTATTGGTGAGGGTGTCGCGAAAGCCGTGTGTATTGAAACCGTTTGCTGCGTTGAGAAACGGATAGGTTTGAACCGCTGCTCCCGCCTTTGTCTCAAAGATGAGACGATAATTTCCCCAAATCTTATCTGAAAGGATAAGCACGTCCCCAGTATCCACGAAGAGTTCAGCGATTAGACTAAACCCGTGCGTCATGCCACTGGTCACAATTGGCAGACTCAATGTTGCCTCCGCGAGGGATGGATTCTCTTTCAAAAGATGTGTTTTCCACGCCTCTCGTAATTCAGGCTGACCGAGGACAGGTGCGTATCCATAGACCCCTTCTAACGATAATTCTGGCACAAGTCGGCGCGAAACAGCAAGGTGCATCAGGTCGCCATCTTCTAAGGCAATCGCACGCGTGGCGTTGAAACGGTCTGCCTTTGTATTCGCCTCTGCCGTCTGACTCAAGATGCCCTTCGGTAGATAGATACGTCTCCCTAACTCCGAGAGTAGTTCAAAAACCACAGGAGTAGTCGTCTGAATCTGTTCGTTTAATTCGATTGCTATCGGATTTAAGTCTGGCATAGTCTCCAAAGTCGGGAAAAATATAATTGTTGAAGATTTGATACCGTTTAAGTATCTAATAAGTTAACAAGAGAGGGACGACACATCGCGTTTGTAGTCGTGCGATTCTGCGGCGTACTCGCCCCGGTTCATGCCACTAAGGCATGAATACCCGGTGAATGCCATACGGCATTCATACCGTTGATTCTGATTCATGCGACGTGCATTATCGCACATTCAAAACCACGGCATAATTGATTACTAACCTTATTTGTAATTGTGGACTGCCACTAACTTAATGTCAACCATTTTCCACCGATACTCGTTATATATTGCATATAGGAATACCGGAAAAATAGTTGAGGCAGGTTCAGCAGCGTGAATAAAGGGAGTTATTTCTGATGAAAACTGAATTTAAAACAGTATACACATTAAGTGTTGTCTTCATGATGTACGGATTGATGCTCTTTATCTACACGGGCTGCGGGGGTGGTGATGCTGAAGATAGTATGGAGGCAGAGTCAGCAGGGGTATATTCCTCTTACGGCGGATTGACACCACCAAACGATGTCGCCTATAATGATGTTTTCTTTAAGGATTACGGCACGAATCAATTTATTAATACAAGGGATGACCACCTTTCGACGTTCGGTATGGATGTTGATACCGCCTCCTATTCCATCACACGACGCTATCTCCAAGATGGATACCTTCCGCCATCGGAAGCCGTTCGGGTAGAGGAATTTGTTAACGCTTTTGATTACAACTATCCATCACCGTGGGATGAAACATTCGCCGTTCACATTGAGGGCGTGCCCTCCCGATTTGGTGGAGGCGAACAACTCCGAGTGCCGCCAGATCGCAAACGTCTCCGAGTGCCGCGAGATGGTGAGCAATTCCAATTGCTGCGCATCGGTATCCAAGGTCGCAAGGTTTCCGAAGAAAACCGCAAGGACGCTCTGTTGACTTTCGTGATTGATGTCTCCGGTTCAGTGGCTATCGAAAATCGGTTAGAATTGGTGAAAGGTGCCCTAACGCTTTTGGTTGAACAGCTCCGTCCGAGGGATAAGGTGGCTATTGTTGCTTACAGTACCCGAGCGCGAATTGTCCTCCCACATACTGGTATCGAGGGACGCGAGGGAATTCTGGCAGCAATCCATTCTCTCGTACCAGAGGATTCGACCAATGTTGATGAAGGACTTCGTCTTGGGTATAGTCTCGCCTTGCGCGATGCAAAGATTGGCAGTATCAACCGCGTGATTCTCTGCTCCGACGGCGTTGCCAACGTTGACGCAACGGACGCTGATGCTATACTCAGAAAAGTTCGCGGGCATGTTGCAGAAGGGATTACGCTCACAACAATCGGGGTCGGCATGGGGAATTTCAACGATGTCCTCTTGGAGCAACTCGCCGATAACGGCAACGGTAGTTACGCTTATGTGGATACCCTCAACGAAGCGAAACGCGTCTTTGTTGAGAACCTGACGGGAACGTTACAACTCATTGCCAAAGATGCAAAGGTCCAAGTCGAATTCAATCGACGAGTCGTCAACCGTTTCCGTCTGATCGGCTATGAAAACCGTCGCCTCGACCATGAAGACTTCCGAGATGACAGGGCAGATGGTGGAGAAATCGGCGCAGGTCATAGCGTCACGGCACTCTATGAAATTGAACTCTCTGAAGGTGCCAGAGGACATTTGGCGACTGTCTCTATACGCTACAAGGATCCAGATACCCATCGTCCCTCGGAAATTAACAAGGAAATTTCCACAACACAGTCGAACCGTACCTTTGAAGCGGCATCCGCTGAATTTCAACTCGCAGCGACTGTAGCAGAATTCGCAGAAATTCTGCGTGAGAGTCCTTGGGCACGGGATGGAAGTTTGGCAGCGGTATCGCAAAGTCTTAGAGGTATCACACGCCGAATCCACAACGAGCAGGTGGACGAACTCATGCATCTCGTGAGTCGAGCCACTCGCTTTAAAGCCTCAGATAGGGAGTGATAGCACCCACAACCTAAAGGTTGGGGCTTCGGCTTCGTAGACAGTGCGGTTTCCTCAAAGAGTCGACCGTCTGATGCCGTCTCCACCGTCAGGCAGCTATCCCTGCCTGCAAAATGTTTATCGCAGCGTTTACGTCTCTATCGTGGTGTGAACCACATTCAGGACACGTCCACTGTCTATCAGAGAGAGAAAGATTTTCGTTGGGATGCCCACAATCCGAACACGGTTTTGTTGTGGCAGTCCACTGTCCGACTTGACGGAACTCACGCTTATGTTTGAAACACTTGAACTTCAATATCTCAACAAACTGGTAAAAAGCGAGGTCAGAGACCTTACGTCCCCACAAGCGTTTCATGCCGTCAAGGTTCAGCGTTTCAAGCACGATCGTATCAAATCGCTCGCACAAGTCGGCCGCCAGTTTCGACTGAAAATCAAGGCGTTGATTAGCAACTTTGCGATAGAGGCGTGCGAGGTCCCGGACGGCACGCCACCAACCGTTAGACCCTTTGACTTTACGCGAAAGGCTTTTGTTGAGAGACCGCAGTTTGTTCAAAGACTGTTTCAACGGTTGTGGGTGTTGGATCTTCTCACCCGTCGAAAGTGTCAAATATGCGTCTTTCATACCAAAGTCTGCCCCAACGTTTTCACCGGTTGTTGGCAAAGGTTCGGTTGCTTGAAAGTCGGTTGTGATACACAGCCAATAGTCATGGCACGCATCGCGCTTGATTGTGATATGACGGATATTCCCATGAAACTCACGATGTTTGAAAAAGGTATAGGGCACAGGATCGCGTTTCCACTTGCCAGCGTCCCAATGCCGCAAGGTTATCGTGAGTCGATTCTCTCTGATTTTCCAACCCGATTGTTTGAGCGTGAAGGACTTGAATTTATGTCTCGGCTTGATGTGTGGTCTACCGCCAAGTTTCTTGAAAAAACGCTGATACGCAGCATCAATACGTCTCAATTCTTCTTGCATAGCTTGACTCGGCAAGGCGTTCCAATGTGGATACGTGGTTCGCTTGCATTCCGTCAAGTGTGCAGCCATCGCGTTATAGTTCGCATACGGCAAACCGTCTTTATAGCGTTGTCGCTGCCACTTATGGAAGTATTCATGCACTTGCCACATATCATCAAGCAGGTTGCCAAGACGTATCAAATTAGATGGATTCCCGAACTTATACTTGTATGTTTTCATGGTATATCAGACATCAGACTTTTAACCCCTGCAAAGTGGGTAGGCAGACACATTGTCAAGCGACAATGCTTTGCATGTCTGCCAGCCTGATGCAAGAATTATACCACAATTTTGGATTGATGTCAAGTTTATTTTTCACACAAATCCAACACCCGCCTACATCCCGCAAGCTAAAGCAGGGGTCTTGACGGGAAGATTGATAAAAAATAATACGCACGGCGGCAACAGGAGCAAACATGAAAGCACTTCTGAAAAGCCTAACATATCTCATTATCTTCAGTATCGTAATCGGTGCCGGCATCTGTCTCTACCTCCTTCAAGCCCCTCCGGTCGAGCAGAAAGGGGTCCCGAAACTCCAAATTCATAAACGTACAGCACTCCGCGGCAGACCCACAGTCGATTCAAAACCGATTGTATACACCAAAGATGTCTATCGGTTTAGCCTCGATTCGCAATATATCAGCAATTTGAACAGTCGTAAATTGGCGCGCGAACTCGTGTTTAACGCCTCACTGGGACACCGCGCAACGTTGAAAGCGCAACGTTTGGACACGGCATTGAAAACAGCAACGGATTGGCAAAAGATGTTCGCCGATTTAACAAAAGACATCCGATTCCGTCCGAGCGGATCTCCAATTGAAGTCCTGCTCAGCGGTGAGGAGTGGCGACTCAGGGATGCCTCCGGTGCTGCCTACACAATCGTCAGAACCGACGACACAGTTGGCGTTTATCTACCCGACCTCAAAGAGGCTTTTGATGCCAACAAAATCGGGCTTTCCACAGATTTGGAAATATCGACCGAAGAGAGAAACAGACACTGGCTCATCAAGGACAACCAATATAAACAAGCTTACAACATTCGGAGTGCCGAAGGGAAACTCCACGTCTATCAGCAATCAAAATTTGAAATTCTTACCTTCCTATTTGAGACGGATTCAGTTTATGAGTCATCGCTTGCAGCGGGCAAACTACCGGCAAAACTCATCCAAGAATTCGTGAAGGAAAACATGCCTGTGTCCCGACGGGCACAGGTATCCGCCGACAAAGACGCTGAGGGTTGGATGATAAGCAGTCCGCCCCTAAAATATGACATCCTGAGTGAGAACAATCGGCTGAAGGTCTATCTGAATCTTGACAGCAAGTGGCTTCGCGTCAAGATTGATGGCGAAACAGAAGGTTGGGTCCAAAGCGCGCGTGGCACCGTTTTCACGCCACCGCCACCGACCTTGAGTTCACGCCAACAAGCCAAAGAACGCCTGCTCGTTCTTATTGACAGAGTAAAAGACCAGATCAGGAGAGCCAATGCAGAAAATTAAGCCCAAAATGTTACGTCCCGGTAGCCGTATCGCGGCGATTTCGCTCTCTTGGGGTGGTCCCGGTACTGTCCCCTACCGTTACCAGATTGGTAAACAGCAGTTTGAAGAAGAATTCGATGTAACGGTCATCGAAACGGAACACGCCTTACGCGATCCAGATTGGCTTGCTAAGAACCCAAAAGCGCGTGCCGACGATTTAATGGGGGCTTTCGCTGATGCGACAATCGACGGAATTATCTCGACAATTGGTGGTGAAGATTCAATCCGGACGCTGCCATATCTCGATTTAGACCTGATTCGGAACAACCCGAAGGTCTTTATGGGTTTTTCGGATACCACTATCTCGCACGCTGCCTGTTTCAAAGCCGGTATCGTCTCATTTTATGGTCCCTCGTTTATGGCGGGTTTTGCTGAAAACGGCGGGATGTTCCCATATATGGCGAATTCCGTCCGCCGAACCCTTTTCTCTGCCGAACCGACTGGCGTTATTGCGCCGAACCGAGCAGGATGGACGGTTGAATATTTACCGTGGGAGAACCCCGAAAACCAATCTATTCGCCGGAAACTGAACCCCTGCACGGGTTGGAGATTCCATCAGCAAGCAGGTATCGTTGAGGGACTACTCTTTGGGGGCTGTGTCGAAGTTTTGGACTGGCTCCGCGGGACTGACTATTTCTCTGCTGATGATCTTCATGGGGCTGTACTTTTCTTGGAAACCTCTGAAGATGCACCACCCCCCACGTTCCTAACAGAATTCGTGAGATGCCTCGGCGCAATGGGTATTCTTGAGGGATTGGCGGGCATTCTATTCGGACGACCCGGCGGAGGTGTCGATCCCAATACCTTCCACGCGTACGACGATGCCCTCTGTAACGCGGTTCGCGAGGAACACGGGTTAAGCGATATGCCGATTGTCACCAATATGGATTTCGGGCACACGGATCCGATGTTCGTCCTTCCGATAGGCATGAAGGCTCGCATTGATTCAACTAAACAGGAAATTGCTATCAACGAAGCAGCAGTTACAAACACCTGATTTTAAAAGAATGAAGATTCTCTTTCTATCCCCTACCGTGCCGTTTCCACTCACCGATGGCGGACGTATCCGGGTTTATAACCTCCTCAAACAGATTGCCCAAAAAAGCGACGTAACGCTGCTCGCCTTGGAGACCCAACCGACAGATGCAGACGGGGTTGCTGAACTCAGAAAGTTAGGTATCCAGGTCCATCTCGTCCCACACGCGTCGACCCTCCCACGCGTATCGTTAGGTACACTTGCCAAGGCGTTTCTCAAAAGACAACCCATCACCGTCGCACGCTACGATGTGCCTGCCTACCGTCGGAAACTGAAAGCACTATTAGCAAACGAAACCTTTGATCTCGTCCACTATGAGATGTTCCACGTAGCACAGTTCTATACAGAAACGCACCTACCCGGTGTGCTTTCACAACAAAATGTCGATTCCGCCATCTGGCGCAGGCTCTGCAGCGAAACAGCCAACCCGTTCTATAAATTCGCCTATTGGACACAACAACTCGCATTTCAACGCTATGAACGTCTGCTGAGTCCGAAGTTCAATGCCGTTACCTGTACTTCCGACATAGACGCAGCGGTTTTCGCGCAGCACTGTCCAGAAGGTGCTATCGAGATAATCCCGAACGGTGTGGACATCACACACTACCATCCCGACTTTACCAGTGAAGCACCCGCACATCTCATCTATATCGGGAGCATGGATTGGTATCCGAACGAGGATGCTGTCGCTTTCTTCGCTGATGAAGTCTTACCTCGGATTCAGGAGAAGCTCCCCGATGTGGCGTTCTCGATTGTCGGTGGAAATCCGTCGGCACGGGTGCAAAAGCTGGCAGCGCGAGACGGCATTGTTGCCACCGGACGTGTGCCGGAAATCAAACCCTATTTCGCTGAAGCGACGGTCTTTGTTGTGCCGTTGCGGATCGGAAGTGGGACCCGTCTAAAAATCCTCGAAGGATTGGCAATGGGGAAAGCGATTGTCTCTACGAGTGTCGGTGCGGAGGGGTTAGACCTCAGAGATAGCGAGGAGATTCTCATTGCCGATGTGCCAACCGATTTTGCTGATGCGGTTACCCGACTGCTCACAAACTCGGAACTCCGTCGTAGGATTGGTGAAAACGGTCGCGCCCGCGTGGAGCAGGATTACGATTGGCGAAGCATCGGCGAGAAGCTGCATGGAGTTTATGTTAAAATTGTTCAACCATCAAAAAAGGAACAGCATTAGATTACAACCCAAACCACGTTACTAAGGTGGAATTAGGATAGGAAAAACCAAATAATATGCTCAGGATATTATCTACATTACTTGCGGGTTTACTCGCTGTTTATGGTTGTGTTCCTGACGACTATGAATATGGAGAGGCACCAGTACATTTTGTGAATGTAACGCCACGTAGTGGTGAATCCATTTCGGCAAATACTACCCTTACGCTTATTTTCGATGGCGTGCCGATTAATTTAACGTCAAGTGCGGGTAAGGTTACAGTTGATGGAAGAACAGCTAAGATTGATGGCCCCTTCACGCCAGGTCCTCTCGAAATTTTAGTCGCATGGACAGATGAAACTGTGAGGCTTACCTACATGATTGTGGAAGATGTAATTGAAGAATAGAATTTGAGCGGATGAGTGGATACACGTAGCCGTTACAGGCGATGGTGATAAATTCAAAATTTACGCAGACGGTAAAGTAGTCGCTGAGACGGACTTTCAAGAAACCGATGGTGCGAATGCCACCTATCGTATTGGTGGTTCCGGTGGCGAGACTTTTGCCGGTCTAATGGACGATTACGCCGTCTTCTCCCGTGCGTTAGATGCAGACGAAATTAATCTGATAATGGATAGCGTTGAGACGTTCTTGGCAGTGGAACCCCAAGGCAAACTGACAACCCGTTGGGCAGCCCTTAAACGCTGAGAACTGGTACAATAGAGACAAAACACACTGCTGGCGAGGTTTCCTAACCTCGCCTACTTATTTTAAGGGAAAAATTGAAATACAACACCGACTTGTGTTAAAATAATAGAAAAGTTTCTACAAAACAAAGGAGTTAACAGATGCCCCACCCTGCTCACAATCTGTTCAATACACGCCGAACACTCGAAAGCGGAGGACAGGAGTGTACCTACTATTCACTTCCTGCCCTATCAGAAGCCGGTATCGGGTCAATCGCAAAGTTCCCCGTCAGTCTCCGTATCCTATTAGAGTCGTTACTGCGAAATTACGATGGACACCAAATCACTGAAACGGATGTCTCAAACTTAGCAAACTGGAACGCGCAATCCCCCAAAGCCGAGGAGATTCCGTTCAAACCCGCACGCGTCGTCGCACAAGATTTCACGGGTGTACCGCTGGTCGTCGATATTGCCGCAATGCGTTCCGCTGTCGCAGCACTCGGCGGCGATGCACGTATGATAGAGCCACTCGTCCCCGTTGATTTGGTTATTGACCACTCCATCCAAGTCGATGCTTACGGCTCAGCAGACGCATTCCAGTTCAATACCCAACGGGAATTTGAACGCAACAAAGAACGCTACGAGTTCCTGAAATGGGGACAGCAGGCGTTTGAAAAGTTCAATATCATCCCGCCCTCCATTGGCATCGTGCATCAGGTGAATCTGGAATACCTCGCGAAAGTCGTTATGACAGAGAACTCCCTCGCTTATCCAGATACCGTTGTCGGTACGGATTCACACACCACGATGATTAACGGCTTAGGTATCGTCGGGTGGGGTGTCGGTGGCATTGAAGCAGAAGCCGCGATGTTAGGGCAACCTGTTTATATCCTGACCCCTGAAGTTCTTGGCGTCCACCTTACAGGCAAATTGCGAGAAGGCGTAACGGCGACAGATCTCGTGTTGACCGTGACGCAACGTCTCAGAGCCGCTGCAGTCGTCGATAAATTCGTTGAATTCTTTGGTGAAGGCGTAGAAGTACTTTCCTTACCCGATCGCGCAACACTTTCCAATATGTGTCCCGAATACGGGGCGACTATCGGATTCTTCCCGCCAGACGCAGAGACCATGCGCTATCTCCGTCTCACGGGACGCGATGAAGCACACGTCGATTTGGTGGAATCCTACCTTAAAGCACAAGGCATGTTCGGCATTCCACGTCTCGGTGAAGTCGAATATTCAGATGTCCTTGAAATCAATCTCGGCGATATAGAACCGAGCATCGCTGGCCCGAAACGTCCGCAAGATCGGATCGCGCTGTCGGATGTCAAAGAGACCTTCACTGAACTGCTCACGCGTCCGGTCGCAGAAGACGGGTTCGGCGTGACAGCAGCGGATACCGATAACGATGGCATAACACACGGATCGATTGTCATCTCAGCAATTACAAGTTGCACAAACACAAGCAACCCGTCCGTTATGATTGGCGCAGGACTTCTCGCCAAGAAAGCTGCCGAAAAAGGGCTGCGTGTCCGCGATCACGTCAAAACCAGTTTAGCACCGGGTTCACGTGTCGTAACTGAATACCTACAGAACACGGGTTTGTTGCCTTACCTCGAAGCACTTGGGTACAACGTCGTTGGCTACGGTTGCACAACCTGTATCGGTAACAGCGGTCCCCTTGACGATGCTGTTCAAGAAGCGATTGATGCGGGGAACCTCGTTGCTGCCAGTGTTTTGAGTGGGAACCGGAATTTTGAGGCGCGTGTGCATCCTGAGATAAAAGCCAATTTTCTCATGTCACCACCGCTCGTTGTCGCTTATGGACTGGCAGGACGGATTGACATCGACTTTGCAACAGAACCCATCGGACATAGCGATGCCGGTGAAGCCGTCTATTTGAAGGACATCTGGCCCACACGACAGGAAATCGCTGAGATGATTGGCGCAGCGGTCGATCGGCAGACATTCCGGGAGATGTACGAAGCGATCGGGAATCAGGCACCGGAATGGGAAGAACTCGCTGGCGCGACGGGTGTGCTCTATCCGTGGAATGAGCGGAGTACCTACGTCCAACATCCACCGTTCTTTGAAGGTTTCGCCCGCGAACCTGCACCTATATCAGACATCATAGATGCCCGCGTTCTCGGCATCTTCGGAGATTCCGTCACCACTGACCATATCTCCCCAGCGGGCGCGATTGCTGCAGCGAGTCCCGCAGGCGCGTACCTACAAGAACACGGCGTTGAACAGCGAGATTTCAATACCTATGGCTCCAGACGTGGCAACGATCGCGTGATGAGTCGCGGCACGTTTGCTAACCGCCGCGTTCGGAATCTGATGACACCTGATGTTGAAGGTGGATACACTGTTCAGCATCCCGAAGGCACACAAACAACCATCTATGAAGCAGCACTCAATTATAGTGAAAACGGGATTCCGACTGTTATCTTCGCCGGACAGGATTACGGTATGGGTAGCTCACGCGACTGGGCAGCAAAGGGCCCCAAACTCCTTGGTGTTAAAGCCGTGGTTGTGGAAAGTTACGAACGGATCCATCGGAGCAATCTTATCGGCATGGGAGTTTTGCCGTTGCAATTCAAAGCCGGTGAAAACGTTCAGACGCTCAACCTCGACGGCAGTGAGATTATCAGTATCACAGGATTTGCGGACACCCTCGAACCCGGACAGATGGCAACGATGAAAATCGTTCGGGCAAACGGTGAGATCCTAACAACCGAGCTGCGAATCAGAATCGACTCACCGGTGGAGGTAGAATACTACAAACACGGTGGGATTCTCGACTACGTTATTCGGAACTTCTTGTCCGCTTAACAGATTTTCCCAATTATGGTGCGGTCTTCCCACCGCACCATTGATCCCGGAACCCCACAAATTCCAGTGATAATTGGGCGTCCCCCTACAAGGGATTAATTGACGAAGTGTATATTGGCAACGCAGCGATTGAACCTGAAGATGTGAAGACAGCTGCGGAGAAAGGTTTGGTAGAGACGTTGAGGATTGCGCAGGAGGTAGAACCTCGAGGAAAATTGGCTATTCGGTGGGGTGACATTAAGAAGTGATTCTACAGCACATCTAAAACCTACGATCCATAACTGTGTATTATTTTTACTCTGATGCCAGCGCACTTGTCAAGCGTCTGCTGAGAGCTGCAAGCGAAGAAAAACATGCCATTTCCAACAAAACTGTTTATTCCAATCGCCTCATTCCTCATCGCGCTCAGTATGGGATGCGGTCGGGACAATCATATAGAAACCCTCATCATCGGCCCCTATACCGAAACCTGCCAAGGATTCATCGAGCAGCAGTGCTATCTTGAATTCAATGAGGAAAGCCAAGAGTGGGAATTTTTCTATGAAAGTATACAAGGGTTTGACTTTGAACCCGGGTACATCTACACCCTCAAAGTCAGACTGGAGGACCGGGGCACAGAGATCCAGGATGTAGGACAGTACGCCTATCATCTCATAGAGGTGATAAGCAAGGAGACGGCATCAGTAGATGAGAAACCACCGCGAAAACCGTAGGTGCCGCCTACCTCCCATGAACTGCCTGCAAATCCAATCGGGCACCAACATTGTCCGAAACAGCGTTCGTCCAATCCACATCGTCAATGCTCTGCAGGCTCATCAGTGCAACATTTACTAGCGGATTCGAGAGGGAATAATTGAGCAGAAAGCTGTCCACATCAACATTCGCCATCTCATTCGGAAAGCAGTGCTTCATGAGATTCTGGAACGCATTACTCGTCGTGGAGCGCATTAGCACAATCCCCATTTCCTGCGCAACCGCGTCAGGAATAATGCCGCGCCTGCCGAACGCATCACAGGTGCTCTGGTACATGAGGTTATAATGGGTTTGTATCATGTCAAACGCACCGGTGGCAATCAACTGCTCCGCGCCGCCGGAGGGACCATCCGCCGAAAACCCGATAAAGCGGACTTTTCCGTCAGCCTTTAGCTTTAGATATGCGTCCAACCCCCCTTTATTGAGAATTATGTCAACATCGTCGGCATAGAACCAACCACCGTGAAACTGCAGGACATCAATGTAATCGGTTCCGAGTCGTTGTAGACTGCCCTCTACATCCGTCGCGATACCGTCTGGATCGTATTCCTCCGTTTTAGTCGCAACGATACACGATTCCCGTCGTCCAGCAATCGCCTTACCGATAATCGTTTCGCTGTAACCGCTGCCGTAGTCAGGTGCGGTGTCGAAGTAATTGAGACCGCAATCCATGGCGTAGTGAAGCATCTTAACGAGTGTCGCCTCATCGTGTTCCGGACGGACTCTACCACCGCCGTAACCAATCTCCGATACGCTGAGTCCTGTTTTACCGAGTGTGCGATACTGCATAGTAACTTCCTTTTTTTAAACAAAATCTGTATATGAGCCGCGGCTCTTACCGCCGCGTATCGTCCGATTGCTCGGTTTGATACAATTCTCGCCAAACAATTGCTCTACCTCTTTAATAACCTGCGGTTTATAGGCGACCTTGTATTTCTGAGCACACCGTGCGATGACTTCGCCGTAACGCGGGGTCATGAGTCGTAAAATCAGATCGTTCCGTCCTCTGTTGGCGCGGGCAATTTTCTGGAGTGCTTCCAGTTTCTCGGTGTTCTCAAGATCCGTTTCAGGGATCGTCACCTCAAGCGCAGAGGTCTGTTTTTCAGGGACAGATTCAATATCCACGATGTGCTCAGCCTGTATCTGACGTTGTTCCCGTTGCACTTCATCCTCAGACTTCCGATTCCTACTGTTCTGATTGACTTTCCCGCGGATCCAAACGACTCGACCTTCAACGAGATCCCCGGCGGTCTTATACGCTTCAGGGAAAACAACAATTTCGACCGATCCTTCCAGATCCTCAAACCCAATCACCGCCATGGGGTCCCCTTTCTTCGTAGTCAGGTTTTTAACTTCCGTTATCATCCCTGCCACGAAAACTTCAGCATCAATCGGGTGCTCAACGAGTGTCTGTGTACTCGCGGTTGTATAATACTCAATAATATCGCTATACTCTTCAAGTGGATGTCCAGAAACATAGAAGCCGAGCTGCTCTTTCTCTTGCTTAAGCCGCTCTAAAGGATCATATTCCGGCGCATCTGTAAGCGTTGGCGTTATCGGCATCACTTCTGTTGCCTCACCGAAGAGATTCATCTGCCCACGATCGCGTTCTGCTTGCGCAGTCTGTGCCGCTTTCATGATGTTTTCCAAGTTCACCATGTGCCGTGCGCGATGTCCTTCAAGCGAATCAAACGCGCCACTCAGGATTAAGCTTTCAACAGCACGTTTATTAGCCTGTTTGAGATCCACGCGTTCACAGAAATCCTCCAAAGATTTGAACGAACCGCTCTGTTCCCGCGCCTCAATGATCGCATCTATCGCACCATCACCGACCCCTTTCACTGCGACCAGTCCAAAGCAGACATCGTTTCCATCGACCGTGAATTCCCGCCTGCTGCTGTTAACATCCGGTGGTAAAAGATTGATTTCTACGTCCAGGAACTGGGCGAGTTTCTTACACTCTGCGCGATACCGTGTAATCTTCGCCGAATCCCCCGCCTCTCCCGTCATCATCGCCGCCATGAATTCATGCGGATAGTGCGTTTTCAAATACGCCATCCGGTAGGCGAACATGGAGTAGGCGACGGTGTGTGACTTATTGAAGGCATAGCCAGCGAAAGGCTCCAACTGCGTAAATACATCTTCTGCTTCCCGTTTCGCGATGCCGTTTTTGACAGCACCTTCAACGAATTTCTCCCTTTGTGCTTTGAGAAGTTCAGGATCCTTCTTTCCCATTGCGGAGCGGAGGATGTCCGCTTCTCCGAGGGTAAAACCAGCCATATCACGCGCGATTTGCATCACCTGCTCCTGATATACACAGACCCCATAGGTGTTCTTGAGTGCATCTTTAAGCGAGGGGTGTATATATTGCACCGGTTTTAACTTGTTTTTCCGATCAATGAATTCTTGCATAGTGCCGCTTTCAAGCGGACCTGGGCGATAGAGTGCAGGTATTGTAGAAAATTCCTCAAAGGTATCTGGGCGCATCTGCGTCACAACTCGAAACATACCCGGCGAAGCATCCAGTTGGAACAATCCGCTAAGCAACCCCCTGCTAAGCAATGCATAAGTGGGTGCATCATCAAACGGAATATCCTCTAATTTGAGGTCTGTCCCCTTGGTTGTCTTAATCATCTGAATACAGTCGGATATCTCGGTAAGACTTCGCACACCGAGCGAATCAAACTTAACGATACCAACATCTTCAACGGTTTTACCTTCAAATTGTGCTGCGACCTGGTCGTGTTTATCTTTGAACAACGGGACGTAATTGGTGAGGGGTCCATTTGAAATGACAATCGCTGAGGCATGGCACGAAACGTGCCGTTTCATACCCTCAACGGCTTTGCTAAGATCCATTAACTCTTTATTTGCAGGGAGTTCAGCGCGTTGCCGAAATTCAGGGACCTGTTCCAAAGCTTCATCAATCGTGATACCCGGGGTGCTTGGAATCCGTTGTGTCAAGTCCTTGACATTCTCAAGAGGCATCTCAAGGGCGCGTCCGACATCCGTGATTGCAGCTTTCGCGCCGAGTGTGGCAAAGGTAGCGACCTTACCGACTGAATCTACGCCGTATTTGTTTACAAGATAGTTGATGACGTGTTCACGGGCACGATCGGCAAAATCAATATCAATATCGGGTGGACTGATGCGTTCAAGATTCAGAAACCGCTCAAAGAGACAGTCGTAATCCATCGGATTGAAGGTAATGACATCCAACGCATACAGCACGAGACTGCTGGCAGCCGATCCGCGTGCACAGAGCGGGTATCCTTGTTTATGAGCGTATTTAACGTAATCCCACACAATGAGGAAGTAACCGGAATAGTCGGTTTTACTAATAACATCAAGTTCGTAATCCAACCTTTGACGAACAGGTTCGGAGAGTTCCGTGCCGTATTTTTCGCGCAAACCTTGATAGCAGAGCTCTTTGAGGTAGCTGTCATTTGTGTGTCCGTCAGGCACCTCGTATTCTGGCATCAGGTTTTTGCCATAGTCAAGTTTAAGGTTACACCGATTCGCGATTTCAAGCGTATTGCTGATGGCTTCCGGCGGATAATTCTTCAACACCTCCCGCATCTCGTCAACATTTTTAAAGTAGAAGTGATTCTCAAACCGCAGCCGTTGCTGGTCGTTGACGGTTTTCTTCGTTTGGATACAGAGAAGAACGTCGTGCATCATGTGGTCAGATTTGCGGAGATAGTGACAATCGTTGGTACCCACAAGCGGAAGATTGAACTCTTTCGCGAGCTGTACCATTATCGGATACGCTTCAAGTTCCTTGTCAATGTAGTGATTCTGGACCTCAACGTAAAGGTTGCGTTGCCCCATTATCTCCATCAACGTCTTGAAATTCTGCACACCTTCTTCCCGTCTATTCGAGCAAAGAAGTTGTGGCACCTGTCCTTGGATGCATCCTGTGAGTGCGATAATGCCATCACGATATTCGCGGAGGATATCCATGTCAATGCGCGGCTTGCTGTAAAAACCTTCTGTATAGCCAAGCGACACCAATTTTAGGAGGTTCTGGTAACCGGTTGCATCTTCTGCAAGCAGCGTAAGATGATAGGGACCGCCCTGTTCTTTCCCGCGTGTCTTTCGGTCGCCAGGTGCTACGTACACCTCACATCCGACGATTGGATTGACACCTGCGTCCTTTGCTTTACTATACAATTCCCATGCCCCGAACATGTTTCCATGATCAGTAAGGGCAACAGCGGGGGCACTATTTTCGACCGCCCACTTTACCATATCGGCGATACGACACGCACCGTCGAGCATGCTATACTCGCTATGATTATGTAGATGCACAAATTCCCTTGCCATGCTTCCTCCAATATTTATTTATAAGTGCGATTGTTGAGTCTCTTGTCAATAATGATGAAACCAATTTTATTATATCAAAAACAGGTCAAAATTTCTATAGTAAATTTTCCAAAAAGCGGACAGATTCATCTAAACCTCTTGGTCACCGACTACCGACTGCTGATGCCCAAGGGCTTCTTTTAATTTGACACCCGCCACTCAGACTTGCTATAATAGACGATATTATATTTTTAGATTGCTCTCGGACCATGCCATTAAAACGCGATCTGTCAGAATTGAAAGGTACGAACGCTTTATTGCGGTTTTCACACGCAATTAGATGAAAAAATCAAGACTTCTTCTCCTATTTTTAACCCAATTTCTTGTGATGCTTGGGTTTGGCATCATCATTCCAAATCTCGCTTATTACGCCCAAGATATCGGTGCAACTCCCACCCAAATCGCCATATTAATGTCCATCTATTCGGGGATGCAATTGCTATTCGCGCCAATCTGGGGCAGGTTATCAGACCGATACGGCAGAAAACCGGCAATCTTACTCGGACTGCTTGGGAATGCCTTCGCCTTAATCGGGTTTGGATTGGCAAAGGATTACGTATGGCTTATGATTGCGCGGAGTGCTGCAGGCATCGCTTCAGCGGCAGTGCTGCCGAGCGTCATGGCTTACGTCGCTGACGTAACGACATCCGAGGAGCGCGGGAAAGGCATGGGACTCATGGGTGCCGCGATGGGACTCGGTTTCATTCTCGGACCAGCGATCGGCGGTATCATGGGCAGTCATGATATCCCCTTTTTTGTCGCCGGTGGTCTCTCCTTGGTGAACTTCCTCTTCGTCCTCGCGCTACTACCCGAATCACTACAGAAAATCGACACTCCTGAAGGGCATGAAGAACACCACGAATGGGTTTCGCCACGCGAAATATTCCGTTGGACAACACTCAAATCGCCGTTCAACTCCCTTTTTCTTGTTGCATTTTTCTCAACTTTCAGTTTCGCCGGATTGGAGGCAACCTTTCCGCTTTTTATTGAAAAAGGTTGGGACTACAGACAAAGGGAAATGGGTTGGATGTTCATGATTATGGGCGCAGTTGTTGTGCCAATGCAGGGTATCTTACTCGGCAGACTTATCAACAAATTTGGGGAACGGCGGATCATCCTCGTCGGGCTATGCCTCAACGCACTCGGTCTGGCACTTTTGCCGAATGCGTTCTCCTTCGCAACGCTCACGGTTTATATTACCATCACCGGTATCGGGAATCAACTCATCCGTCCAACCAATTCGTCGTGGATTTCCAAGGAAACCCAAATCGGTCAAGGAACGGCTATCGGCATCATGGATGCCTTTTTAAGCTTCGGACGTATTTTGGGTCCCCTCCTCGCTGGCTGGCTTTACGAAAAAGGAACCGACCCTTACGTGGCTCTGGCAGGCGTTTTGGTAATAGCGACCCTCTGCCTGTATATCCCGCTACGCCGCATTGGAGGCGAAGTGGTGCGGGTCTCGTGACTATCAAAACCCAGCTAAGCAAATATCTTCACTTTACTATGCCATTTCCCAACGGCGGCAGTCGGTGTTCGACGCGTCGTGTGTTGTATTTACGGCGATACTCCTGATGTGCTTCATCGTCTGGATAGTGTTCAGTTTCAGGATACGGATAGGCAGACATCCCATGAAAGGGTAGCGGTTTAACCGTCTGCGATGTGAGGGTATTAATGTCGCCATCTTTATCCCATCCATCGCTGTAAAGGATAAAATCGCGCACCCAACCCGTTTTTAAGGCAGGAAGGCGCGCATCATCAAATTCTACCGTGATTTCGTCTCCAGCATTCAGGATAACGTACATATCATCGACTTCCTGCAACAACGCATTAACATCACCGTAGCGGGTGTAGTATCCAGCGAGATCACGCCACTGCGGTTCCTTCGTTACCTTTTGATAGTCAAACAGGTGTGGCGCGTGTGGATTCGGACGATACATCTCGGAGAAACCCCGGTAGTGTAAATCGGCACTATCTGGATTCAAAATCGTCATCTCCATCGGCACGGATTGCGCTCCAACAGTAAAAAACGCCATGTCCCAATAAATCTGCATATCCGTTTCAATCCGAACCCGTCTATCATTCGATAGGAATTTGCCGGTCAAATCAACAGTAATCGTTTTGTTTTTGCCTGCGGGTATCCCAATCATCTCAATAACGGTTTTCCATTCACCCGTTACGTCCTTCACAGAGACCGAAGGGAAACTCGGGTTGATCGTCGGATTTTGGGATAGGGCAATATTGATACTCGTGTCAGTCGGAAAAATCCAGCCCGTTAGGAATAGCGTCACGGGGGCATCATTAGGGACATCTCCAAGGTCAAGAACAATAGCATGCGGTTCCACAACGCCTTGATAGGCACCGGGTGCGTGTTCCACAGCATAGCGGTAATCAAACGCTTTTAAGGCATGGGAGACCTCTTCACCGCGATGATTGACTGCTGACTTCGGGTATTTTTTCTCAGCGACCCCATAGACTTTGAATTCCGCGAACGGCGGTGGGATATACTGTTCGTCCACGAAGATGTCGGTGTCTGCTGGATGATCGACGGCTATGAGTTTCACTTCATCAAAATAGGCGGTCTCCCACAATTCCTCGGTAATCTGAATAGAATATTTACCCGACTTCGGTTGCATCTTCTGCCCTGATATTTTCACAAAGTCCCTTGTTTCGTCAGGCGCGACGAACCCCATTGAAGTGACAAGTCCCAACGGGGCGCGCCAGAGCAGATCGGTCACAAATTCATACTGTTCGCCGTTGTAGACATATAGGAACGGACAGGAACCTTTCAGCACCTGTTTCTCCAGAACCCGCTGTCTCGCCCGCGGTTCAACGACATTCTGTGGAACGCCATTCGTCCAGACGACTCGGACGACATCTGCAGCATCATGCGCGCCCAAGCCGAAATGGGACACCTGTTCGGAGACATACCGCAATTGATACAGGTCGCCGACTTTCACCTCCAACTTCGATCCGATAGCGTCTCTATTGACTTTGTTATTTCCGGCAGTAATCCCTTCCAGTCGGACCTGTATCCAATTGTTCTGATTTCCACCGTTGTTTTGCAGTGCGCGCAACTGTCCGTCGGCATTGATAAAAAAGAGATCGAGATCGCCATCGTTGTCGTAATCCCCAACTGCACCGGCGACTGCGTTCTCAAGACGTAGCTCACCTGTGAGCGTTGTCGAGTCAAGAATTGGATAAGGTTCTGCAAAATCACCAGTACCGTCATTCCGAAACAGGAACATACCTTTTTCGCCCCCGACCCAGACATCAAGAAACCCGTCGTTATCGTAATCTATATTTCTCAAAAAAGTAGGGGGTAGACCTCCCACACCTGCCTCTGGACCCAACACATCAACGAAACTTCCGTCCCCCATATTCCTATAGTAATGGAGGCGATCTGTTGTCGCCAAGAAGAGGTCGAAATCACCGTCGTTGTCGTAGTCACCAGCAACCGCTGCGGTATAATGGACATCCTGTGGAATCCCTATTTCAGTCGTAACGGCGTGGAGTTTTCCTTGTCGGAGGTTGTCGTAGAGGGTGCATCCTGTCTCACTATGCGTGACAAAAATGTCTATATCCCCGTCATCATCAAAATCAGCCGAGAATGCTTCAGCCGGAACACCTTGTCCTACAGATACGTTTTCTGTATCAGTTATTACAAAGGTCTGTTCCCCAACATTGGTGAAAGTTCCTTCGCCGTTGTTCCGATACATCGTGGTGGGAGATTGACCTGAAAAGATGTCTAGATCGCCGTCGTGGTCAAAATCGACTGGGTGGAGTAGTCCGGTTTCTGGTCTGGCTTGCTCATAGTCAACGATGGAAGATACTTCCAGATTCTGTCCTGGCTCCATCGTCCAGGAATACGGTAAATACAACATTCCATTGACAACTTCCATGAGGAATTCCTGCATACCATCTTTATTCAAATCAGCAGCAGTAATGTAGGTATCTTGTTCCCCTATAAATGCTTCAATAGCTTCAAAGTGTCCCCCAGTATTCCGATACACCATCAAACCGTTAGCACTTGTATACAGATCCATGTCTCCGTCGTTATCGTAGTCCACAAGCGATACAGCCATAGGCATTTTTAGGGGTGAAGGCGGTTTCACAGCAAGTCCGATTTGTTCCGTAACATCCACAAACTCCACATCAATCGGTGGAGTCCTTTCGGCAGCGATGCGTGTCTTAAATTCTTGACTGAACGTCTCTATGGGATGCCCAAGGATGTTGGTCACCAACTCACCGATGCCCTGTTGATAGCGCGGACTTGCCCGGTGTAAGTTCTCGAAAATACGGATATTTCGCGTAGCAAGTGCCAAGTCCACCTGCTGTATTGCCTCTATCCCTTGTGTGAGGTATGCAAGTTTTTCTGCATCCGTGTCCCCCAAAAGCCGCATTAATTCTTGACTGAGACGCGCTGCATCTTCTAACTGTTCCTGCGCCAACAACCCCTGCGTTAACTTCAATAGCACGACAATATTCACCGGCGACCGAGTGTGAAGTTCTTGAAGATGCCCAACCGCCTCTTGCTGTGCTACCGGATCGTTCCGTTGTCCGAGGTAGTGCCGGACCAACTTGTAGCGGAACTCCAATTCGTCGGGATTTAACCGGACAGCATCCTTCATCGCCTCTACGGCTAATTCGGTCTGCCCTTGTAATTGGTAGACCTCGGATAAGATGAAGTGTAACTGGCTTTCTGTTGGTGCAACGGCAATTCCACGCTTGACCCACTCTTCAGCGGTATCGGCTTGCTGCAATCGCAGATGTGCGACGGCGAGGTTACCGTATCCGATCGCCTCATCGGGGAGTAGTTCCACGAGTTCTGTGAACGCTTCAACTGCTTTCGAGGGTTGCGATTCTTCAAGATACGCCAACCCTAAATTCTGATATCGGATCGCTTCTTCAATAATTTGCGAAGTATTCATCTCCTGTGCCGTCACCGTGCAGACAGCAAAAAAGTATATCAGCAGCAATATGCAGTGCAAGTATTTTCTTGACATTACGCGTTTTCCTCCTTCTGGATAGCGTCCGCTGCTTCCCGAATCGCCTGTCGTATGCTGTTCCGGCGGGTCGTCAGGGAATCCTCAAGCTGCTTAAGGTGTAGGAGCCACGACTGCTGAGAATCGCTTTCCTCCGAGCCGAACCCCTCGGTTATTGAGAGTCGAATGTATTTTAACCGTTCTGCCTGTAGTGCCTTCATCTGAGCGTCGTAGTCCTCAATCCCAGATTCCAGCAGTGACATCAGTTCACGTATCTTTTCCAAGGGTTGTCTCCTTTTCCATGCTATATTTTTTTTCAGTATTAAGATGAGATACAAGAAGTAGTTTATCTTATTTTAGGTTTGTAATCAAACAAAAATTCGGTTGTGTCTGTCTGAATCGCGGATTATCACGGATTGCGCGGATGACGCGGATTTTAAGGAGCATTCCCCCGAAATTGATGCCTCTTTGTGATCTGGATTTGTCTTGAATTTCCCTATAAAACTTCGTATAATAGCATTAACATGGAGGCAGGGAAATGATTACGCATATACGAGTGAAAAACCTCAAATCGTGGCAAGACAAGAGAAAATTTATTGCGGTCGCTATCGCATACGAGCGGGACCATGCTAAAAAAGCAACTATCTTGCAGGCATTAGATAGAAAATGGGAACCGTTCCAAAAAGCACTTGAACGAGAAGGCGTGCAGATTGACTTTCTCTGCTCATCTGAAAATGAGGGTTAGAGTGCAATGAATTGCGCTACTACGAACAGGCACTAAGTTTAGAATGGATAATCTACTGGACCCCTTGGAGGACAGCAGTGACTCAACAAAAAATAAAAAGGGGCCAACAAGTCTTAGATTCAGACTATGCCCAATTTAGCGCGACAGACCCGTTTAACCCGCAAAACTACGTTGAGGGACAAATCAGTTTCAGTAGAGACAAACGCTATGGCGGGCTGCTGATAAGAAAGATCAATGGTGAATCTACTGATCAGCCGCTCATCTTCGGCACGCCGAAACTTGCTTATCCGTTCGGATTAGGGCATAATTACCGGTTTCCGAGTGCGGAACGGATTTACCGTTTCCGCAAGTACGACGGCACCAACATTTTTATGTACCGTTACAGAAACAACGGGATGGAATACATCACGTTCAAAGTGCGCCTGTTCCCGTTTTTGAGAGGTCGCTACATAAGGATGTGGGAGCATATCCTTCGCAAATACCAGCAAATCACCGAATTGTTTAAAATGAATCCCGATATTACAGGTTTCAGTTTCGAGCTCTATGGATTGGATAACCCGCACATGATTCAATACGAGGATGTCAAGTTGGATATTGTGTTATTGTTCGGACTGCACGGGAGGCATGGGCAAATTGTGATGAATACTGAACTTGAGGTGGGCGATATCCCGAAAGCAGAACAGCTCGGCACCGTTGAAAAAGACTATGTGTGGCACTATGAGCAAGAGCAGCAAGACC